>NZ_JACJUZ010000149.1:0-3234 GCF_014299995.1 Sphaerospermopsis sp. LEGE 00249
TGACTGGGGACTGGGGACTGGTGACTGGTGACTGGTGACTGGGGACTGGTGACTGGGGACTGGTGACTGGTGACTGGTGACTGGTGACTGGTGACTGGTGACTGGGTAATCAATTTTATATTTCCTAATTAACTATCAAATATCAATTATCACCAATTACCAATTACCAATTACCAATTACCAATTACCAATTACCAATTACCAATTACCAATTACCAATTACCAATTACCAATTACCAATTACCAATTACCCAATGACTACTAAACAGATAAAGATTAAAAGTAATAAAAGTGTCTTCAAACCTTGTGACTGGCCGATGGAAAATTTACCAGGATTAAGTCCAGAGGAACTTTTAAAATTGCAAAGTTGTGATATTAAAACTACACTGGATTTAGTTAAACAAGGGAAAACACCAGCAGCTAAACTTGCATTAGCAAGTAAATTACAAGTCAATCTTCAATATGTTCATAAATGGGTGGCTTTAGCGGATCTGGCACGTCTTCCCAGTGTGGGTACTCAATATTGTGGTTTATTGCTTCATGCGGGTGTCATTTCTGTTGTGCAATTGGCGGAAATTCCTAGCCATAAATTACATCAGCAAATTATGCGTTTGCAAGTAGCAACTTTTCAACGACGTGATTTATGTCCGGCTGTGGAATTGGTGCAACAATGGAGTCAGCAAGCAAAGGTAATTGGTAATTGGTAATTGGTAATTGGTAAATAATTATTCCCTATTTCCTATTCCCTTTTTACTGTCACCTGTCACCTGTCACTTGTCACCTGTCACCTGTCACCTGTCACCTGTCACCTGTCACCTGTCACCTGTCACCTGTCACCTGTCATCTACTCTTTAATTAACACACCATTTAAGAAAATATCAGCCAAACCTTCAGCCATCTGTTGCATTTCTTGGGGTGATGCGTTGGGTTCGATGAGGGTATTATCAGAAAAACCTGCGATCGCAAACATTCCCAAAAACACTTTAGCCACTAATTTAGCATCCATCTGGCGATAGATTCCTTTATCCATTGCCGTTTGAAAAAATGCTTCTGCCACATCTGTCATTTTATCAATGACTTCGGTTTGAATGCGATCGCGCAAATCTTGATGAAACTGCACTTCCATGAAACAAACTCGCATCATGTCCACATTTTTCCGCATATTCCACATTCTACGGCGCATTACCTGGGCTACAGCTTTATAACTACCCATTTCACTCAATTCTGTCAACAAATCTGTGAGAATTTCCACCCAGCCATTTGTCGCCACCTCTACCAAAATTGCCTTTTTATTGGCAAAATGACGAAAGAGCGTACCCTCAGCCACACCTGCGGCCTGTGCTAAATCACGGGTTGTAGTACCATCAAATCCCTGAGATGCAAATAACCGCTGTGCCGCCTGAAGAATGCGATCACGGGTTTGAGCTTCTGAGGGAGGGAGAGAATGAAAAACTCGCATAGTAGTTATTGCTATATCTCAGGAACACGACTTGTAGCAATATTGTCTAACATCAAATCCAAAAAGCGCAGAAAGCTTAATATAAGATTAACTCTCTGTTTGCTAATTAACCTAATTCTCAAGAAGTGTAAATTTACTTTAATTTTTGCTATGAAACAGTCGATTTGGGATTTTAGATTTGGAATTTTGGATTGGTTAAAGGATAAAACGAAAAAGTCTCCATTCTCCAATGTTATCAGTCGTCTGTTGGCAGTTGCTTTAGTGGTGCTGATATTTGGTGTGAGTTTCACTCCCCCAGCAGCTTTAGCATTGCAACCCCAGCAAACTTCCATTCAACCTTATTTAGATCGGGTGGTGAAGGAGTTAACAGAATTTACCCTCGATAATGGGCTGAAATTCATAGTTTTAGAACGACATCAAGCCCCTGTAGTTTCCTTTGTCACCTATGCTGATGTTGGTGGTATAGATGAACCTGATGGACAAACAGGAGTAGCGCATTTTTTAGAGCATTTGGCTTTTAAAGGTACAAAACGCATTGGTACAACAGACTATCAAGCCGAAAAACCATTATTAAACCAGTTAGAACAATTAGATCAGCAAATTAGAACCGCCAAAGCTCAAAATAAAACAGAAGACTTAGCAAAGCTACAAACTGAGTTTAAATCATTAGAAAATCAGGCTCAGAAGTTGGTTAAGCAAAACGAAATGGGTAAAATTGTTGAGCAAGCGGGAGGTGTAGGTTTAAATGCTACTACTTCTAGTGAAGCTACTCGTTATTTTTACAGTTTTCCCGCTAATAAGTTAGAACTGTGGATGTCTTTGGAGTCAGAGCGATTTTTAGAACCTGTTTTTCGGGAGTTTTATAAAGAAAGAGATGTAATTTTAGAAGAACGACGGATGCGTGTAGAAAATTCTCCCGTCGGTTTCATGGTAGAAAAATTTATGGATACTGCTTTTAAGGTCCATCCCTACAGAAGACCAGTAATAGGTTATGACGAAGATATCCGTAATCTTTCACCAGCAAATGTCAAACAATTTTTTGATAATTATTATGTTCCCAGTAATTTAACCATTGCTGTTGTCGGTGATGTTAACCCGGATGAGGTGAAAAGATTAGCCAAAATTTACTTTGGACGTTATCAGTCTAAACCTAAAGCACAGGCAAAAATTCCTTTAGAACCGAAACAAAATGAACCCAGAGAAATTACTGTAGAGTTATCTTCTCAACCTTGGTATTTTGAAGGTTATCACCGTCCCTCTATCACTGATCCTGATAATGCAGTTTATGACATTATGGCCAGTTTATTAAGTGATGGACGCACTTCCAGACTTTATAAGTCTTTGATTGAAAAACAACGGTTAGCTTTAGCTGCTCAAGGTCTGAGTGGTTTTCCTGGTGATAAATATGGGAATTTAATGTTATTTTATGCCCTGACAGCACCAGGACATACAGTTGATGAATTGGCGATCGCTCTCGGTAAAGAAATTGAAAAATTGAAAACAGAACCTGTATCAGCAACAGAATTACAGCGGGTGAAAACTCAAGCTAGAGCGGGTTTATTACGCAGTTTAGATTCTAATATGGGCATGGGGCAGCAATTATTGGAATATGAAGTCAAAACCGGCTCTTGGCGCAATTTATTTAAACAATTGGATGATATTGCTAAAGTTACACCTGCGGATATTCAACGGGTAGCTCAGGCAACTTTTACCCCAGAAAATCGCACTGTGGGTAAGTTGTTGTCGAAGCAAGGATAGGGACTGGGGACTGGGGA
>NZ_JACJUZ010000032.1:0-53558 GCF_014299995.1 Sphaerospermopsis sp. LEGE 00249
CGATTTTTGATAATTCTTTAATTTTCAATTATCAATTGTCAATTATCAATTCCCAACGGGTTTTCCTGGTGTCTATGGCGCGGTGGAACCACACTGATCCCTTCCCGAACTCAGAGGTGAAACGCTGCTGCGGCGACGATAGTTGAGGGGTTGCCCTCTGTCACAATAGCTCGATGCCAGGTTTAATATTTCACAACAAACCCCTTCATTGCAATAATGATGGGGTTTGTTTTTAGCTAGACATGATATAGTTGCTACAACTGTCACTATAGTTTTTTATGGCACAAGTTTTCCCTTCATTAGAACAAATTCATCAATTACGCCCGAAACCTACCGAGGGTGAGTTGCATTTACTTAAATTTTTATCGGAAAATTTGGATAATAATTATGAAATATATTTTCAACCTTTTCTGAATGGAGATCGTCCAGATATCATTCTTATGCGTCCCGATGCGGGAGTGATGATTTTTGAAGTGAAAGACTGGAATTTACGCAATTATGACATCAATGAAAAAAAACATTGGTTTGTTACTCAAAATGGCAAAAAATGGTCAAGAATAAAATCTCCTATTGATCAAGTTCTCAACTATAAGGAAAATCTTTATAATTTGCATATTGAAAATTTATTGGAAACAAAAATAAAAAATTCTAAAACTTGGGGAGTAGTAAGTTGTGCTATCTATTTTCATTGTGAAAATTATGATAAGGTTGATAATTTCTTAACTGGTAAATTTCAAGATAATCAAAACAATAAATATAGAAAATTTCTTAGTCATTTCGTCATTTTAGGTAAAGATTCACTCAATAGAAATTCATTAAATCAATTTTTACGTAAACATTATCTACATAGACAGTCAAGATTTTTTAATGATACTCTTTACAAAAGCTTTAAACGTCATTTACAACCTCCATATCATTCAAGAGAGGAAGGAAAACCTATAAAATATACCTCTAAACAAAAAGAACTAGCTGTTAGTGAAGCAAAACAAAGAAAAATAAACGGTGTAGCGGGTGCAGGAAAAACTTGTGTTTTAGCAAAAAGGGCTGTAGATGCTTTAAAAAGAATATCTAGTTCTGTTTCATCAAGTTCAGATAATCGGCCTGATATCTTGATATTAACATATAATATAACGCTTAAAAATTATATACATGACAAAATTAGTCAAGTGCGGGAAGATTTTTCTTGGGGTTGTTTTTATATAAAAAATTATCATGATTTCATCACTCAAGAATTAAATAATTTAGGAATAGAAATAGAAATTCCTCAAGATTTTGATGATTGGAATAGTGAACAGAAGAGTCAGTATTTTGAAGATCAATATTATAGTAATATATCGCTATTTCGTAATCAGAAGGAGCATATTTATACTTATAAAGCTATTTTTATAGATGAAATACAAGATTATCAAGAAGAATGGGTAAAAATTATTCGTCAATGTTTTTTAGAGAATGCAGGTGAATTTGTTGCTTTTGGAGATGAAAAACAAAATGTATATCAACGCAGTATGGATAAGGATAAAAAACCATATACTGGCATTGGAGGAGGATGGAATAAATTAAAAGATACTTTTCGTTTATCCACTCATCTATCTAGTTTAGCAACAGCTTTTCAAACTAACTTTTTTGAGCAAAAATATGAAATTGAAACAATTAATACTGAAAATTCATTGAAATTAAATTTTAATTCACAAGAGCAAATTATTGAGTATATTCCAGTTACGAATTCTTCACCTGAATATATTTATAATATGTGTAATGAACGGGCAATTAAATATATGATTCATCCGAATGATATCTGTATTCAATCTTCTACAATAGAGATATTAAGAAGTATCAATTTATATGCGATGCAGTCACAGCAAATTAAAACAACAACAACTTTTGAAAGTTTAGAAATTTATTACTTAATTTTATTACAAATAATAGAAAATTTTAATATCCAAAATGAAGATTTAGAAGGGCAAAATAACATTATTAATGAAATTAGACAATACAAATTGACGATTAGAGAACTCAAAAATATTTTTATTAATAATACTAATAATGACAATATAAATCAGGCAATAGTTAAAGCATTATGCTATAGCTTTCATCTTAACCATCCAGTTGTAGAGCAAAAATTGACAGAGTATCTGAGAACGAAAAATATTACAAGAACTGAATATGATACATGGGTTTCTCAAATAATGCCTATTTTACAACAGGTATCTCGCAATCAGGCAATTATGAATAGATTTAAAAGGGAACTTGAAAAGATTAGAAAAAATAAAAAATGGAATTTTTGGATGAATAGTGGAAACATTAAATTTTCTACAATACATAGTTTTAAAGGATGGGAGGTTGATTCTTTATTTTTAATAATTGAAAGAGAACTTGACGACAATAATTTTACGACAGATGAACTAATATATACAGCCATTACTAGATGTCGTCGTAATCTTTTTATTCTTGATTTAGATCAATCACGGTATCTGGAATTTTTTCAATCTTTTAATCATTCTCTAATAATATAGCAAGAAATATTTAATAATTTGTGATAATTTGTGAATAGTCAAATATTCAATTTTGTATCCCTGATGATGACTCTTAAAATTACTGGGTTAGAGGGGATGATAAAATACCTAAAACAGCATCCAAAACTTTTAAAACATCCTCGTAGGGTTAAACTGCTTCTTTCAATTTTTGAATATCACCATTCATAATCACATCAATGTTACGGGTGATTTTTTCAATTTCCCAATCCCACCAACGAATAGAAAGCAGGATTTCTATTTCTTCATGACTAAAACGCTGCTTAATGGGAACTGCGGGATTTCCACCTGCAATGGCATATGGCATAAGCAGGAATATCTTTAACTACTACAGAACGCGCTGCAATTACAGCACCATCACCTATTTTTACTCCTGGCATAATTAAAGAATCATAACCTATCCAAACGTCATTACCTATTATGATGTCACCTTTACTGGGTAAGTTCATTAAATCATTCATTGCTGCTTCCCAACCATGACCAAAAATCGGAAATGGGTATGTAGAAATTCCATCAAGTTTGTGATTTGCACCGTTCATGATGAATTTAACATTGGTGGCGATCGCACAAAACTTACCAATAATTAAAGAGTCATCACCAATCACCAATCATAATATTGGGTGATTTGATGCAGTTTTTAATAAAGCAAACCCGATGATGTTCTGGTATGGGATAAGGATTTTTTGGGTTTGGTCTAAATTGTTCTATTAATTCCATTAAATTCTCACTTTCCTATTTCATAAATTGCCAAATTCTAACAGTTTTATCCGAACTACCACTAGCAATAACTTTACCATCTGCACTCAGGGAAATAGAATTTACTACCCCAGAATGTCCTGTTAAAGTTTGTAAAACTTCCCCTGTAGAAATATCCCAAATTTTGATAGTAGAGTCAGCACTACCACTACAGATAAATTCACAATTTGGACTCACAGCGAGAGATTTTACTTTGTCTGTATGTCCATTTAAAGTATTTATTAACTTACCTGTACTTAACTGCCAAATTTTAATAGTAGAGTCAGCACTACCACTAAACAAATATTCTCCATTGGGACTGATAGCTATTGATGTAACTTCTCCTAAATGACCTGCAATAGTACGTAAATGATCACCTGTGCGGGGATTCCACAATCTAATTTTGTGATCTGAACTGCCACTAGCGAGAATTGTACCATCAGGACTTATGGCAACCGCGTGAACCTCCGATGAATGCCACAAAGTACAAATTCTTTCTCCTTTTTGTAAATTCCAAATTTTGATTTTATTACTGCCACTAGCGAGAATTGTACCATCGGGACTAATTGTGACTACATTAACTGGTTTTTGATGTCCTAAAAGTGTATGGATTAGTTTACCAGTTTTCAAATGCCATACTTTGACATTACTTTGTGGATGTTCACAACTACCCACAGCCAAAAAATTACTATCTGGACTGATAGCTACAGACGAAACAGCACCTAAATTTCCTGTGAGAGTGCGAATTAATTTACCTGTTTGTAGATTCCAAATATTGATGGTTTTATCTGCACATCCACTAACTAAAATCTCATGATCTGGACTTATTGCTACAGAAGAAACTTTCCCAGAATGTCCATTGAAAGTATAGTTAAGATTCGCCATTCCCAAATTACGATTATTTTTTATAATGGCTATTTCTTCTAAAAGACTCTCTACATAAACAAGATTATTGCTATCACCAATAGCGGCAAAATATTGTTTTAAAGTAGTGATATAGTTCTCATCTTCTATTTTCAACGCTAGTTGCATTGCTTTTAACGGGTGAGTGACTTCTGTTAATGATACTTGCCGTATTTGCAACCAGGTATTAATGGAGTAATCAACTTGTTCCTGTAACCAAAAAGAATTAGAAACATGAGATAAACTTTGAGCTAATTGTAAAGCAATTTCTGGAACTTTTAACCGTCTTTCATTTTTGAAAGCTTCGTAAAGTTGTTTATAACTATCAGTAATTACCTCTAAAACTTGTCTATGTATTCCTTCATTAATTAAACTTGGTAGCAATTTTGGTAACAAGGGAGGTACATCATAATGCACCAAGTGATAAACATCTGTCACCCAAGCAGTAACTAAACAATGAGAGGTAATTAAAACTTGATAAAGATATTCCCAGTCTTGGGAAGAAATTTCATATTCTACTGATAAATTACTAACATCAATTCCTTGAGATTGCCATTTTTCTACCTTCTCTAAAATTGCCAAGTTGCGGTTTTTCTCTTTACCTAAATCGTTAATTACTTCTAAATCTTCTTCTAATTCTAGCAATTGATTTTTAACATTTTTCCATTCTAAAGCTCGATTTTTAGCAGATTCTTGCAAAATTTGCCGATAGGGTAATTTAGAAATAGTTTTATAGTAATAATTATCTTGTCCTAATCCCCAATAACCAATGCGGAAATTGAGATAATCTCCATCTTTTTCTGATTCTAAAATTAAAGTAGGTTGGTTTTTTAAAGCACTAAATAAAGCCTTGATGCTAGATTCACTATGAAACCGTTTACTATCCCAAGCACCAGCTAAAAATTCTATAGGTCTTTGTGGATGATGCAAAGAATAATGATTGTTGATAAACTCACGCAAACCTTCAGCCAATTTTAGCTCAATTTCATCAGTATTTTTTGAGGTTTGTAAATCAAATTTATCAAACTGTATTTGTGGTGCTGCTAACAAAACTTTTAATGGTGTGTGTTGATAATTAATAGAAGATTCTAAAAGTTGGGAAGGATATAATCTCAATGGCCAACTATCCAGAATTTTATGCACTTCTGGTAGTCTAATTGCTGTTTCTTTTTCTTGATGAGCTATTTTTAATTGTGTGGCATGATGGTAAACTGCTAATTGCTGTTGTTGGTTCAATTCAGCTTTAGTAATATCTAATTTTGTAACATTATCTACTGTGTGAATGAAATCTTGAATTACTTGGGAAATTGGCAAATTGTCGGTTTTTGAGTTACTTGATGTTTGTTTTTGGATGATGTTTACCATCACAGGTGCAAACTCTAATACCAGTTGAATGAGTAGATTTAATCCTGGTTGCATAAAAAAATCCTAATGACTATCTAATACAATTAATCCAAATCTTTTGTTAACTTAATTACAATAACTATGAAATTTCCACACAGGTAATCTTCTTGACCTACTTCTACTTTTGATTGAGAAAATTAATACATATTCCCTATACTACTATCTTAAGGCATAGTTTTGAGTGACTAACTAAAGATTATAATATAAATGAATTGATAGCAACCATAAAAATGTCAAACATCGGCTAAATTGACAACCTAGCTAATGTTTGACTAGCAAATTTCCATATATATTGAGGAATTTAGTTTGTTATTTTGATAAATTGGCGTGATTGAGTTGAGACTAATGTAAACTCTATATTTCAGCTAATAACTGCTATTTTTTAGCTATGATTATGTCTCAAATTGCAAATTTTTGGATAATTAGAATTTTATTCCTAGTTGTCCATTGAAACCGCGTATAGAATGGTATCCCGCACCGAGAAAAATATGTTTGGTGGCGTTTGCTTGTACACCACCGGAAAAAGCTACACCTTTATCTTCTGAATAGTAACCAACTCCAACGTAAGGAGAAATTACAGGTAAATTGATGAATTTTAAGACATCTGCACCTGTAGCACCGTCTTCACCTGTTCCTACTTCTACACCTAAACTTAATGCTTTAGCACCTACAGCGTAAGTAACGTCTCCATCTTTTCCACCGACGGAAACCCAAGGTTGGGGTACAATTTGTGCTGATGCTTGACTGGGGTTTAATAATACTAAGAAACCCAGGGATGTGATGAGTGTTTTAATAATAACTTTTGGTTTCATTTTTATATCTCACGCAAAGACGCAAAGACGCAAAGAAAGAAAGGAAGTGATAGAGAAATAAAGACTAAGAAAAGCAAGGGTATGCTTTCCAAATATGACTATTGCTAGTACAACAGTTTATACGACGTATTGGAATAGCATATGTGCCTGAATTTGAAAAAGACGCAAAAGAAGATAATTTCTCTCTGCGTCTTTTCGCTATCAACAGCTTTTACTTACTACATCCTTTCTAAAACTTTAATTCCCAGCAAATCTAATCCTAGTTTTAGGGTTCTTGCTGTTAAATAGCATAACATCAACCGCGATGTTTTGATGGGTTCTTCTGATTTTAAGACTGGACATTTATCATAGAATTTATTAAATTTTTCGCTGAGGTTATACAAATACTCACAGAGGCGATTTGGTAATAAATCCTGTTCTACTTCGGCAATTATTTCATCTAGTTGTAATATGTGTTTCGCTAGGGTTAATTCTGTATCTTCTTTGAGAATTAGTTTGGCATCTGTTCCTAAATTTGCAAAGTCAATATTGCCTTCTCTACTAATGCCTTGAGTCCGTACATAAGCATATAGCATATAAGGCGCTGTATTGCCTTTTAAGGAAAGCATTTTATCATAGCTAAAAACATAATTGCTAGTACGATTTTGGCTTAAATCGGCATATTTTACCGCACTAATACCAACGACATCAGCAACATTTTTAATAAATTGTTCTGTTTCTTCTCTACCTTCTTCTTTTAATCTTGCTTCTAAATCTGTTCGAGAGCGAGATATTGCTTCATCTAATAAGTCTTTTAACCGGACTGTATCACCAGAACGAGTTTTGAATTTTTTGCCATCTTCACCTAATACTAAACCAAAGGGAACATGAACTAATTCAACGTTTTTAGGTATCCATCTTGCTTTTTTAGCAACTTGGAAAAATTGAGCAAAGTGGTTTGCTTGTCCTGCATCGGTGACGTAAATTATCCGTTTTGCTTGATCTTCTTCAATTCTATAACGTAGTGCTGCTAAATCTGTGGTGGCGTAGTTATAACCGCCATCTGATTTTTGTACAATTAATGGTAAAGGATCTCCTTCTCTGTTAGTAAAACCTTCCAAGAAAACACATTTTGCACCTTGGTTTTCTTCTACTAATCCTGCTGTTTCTAAATCTTCTACTACCTTGGATAGTAAGGGGTTATAAAATGATTCTCCTCTTTCAATTAATTTGATATCGAGTACATCATAAATTACTTGAAATTCTTTTCTTGATTGTTCACATAATAGTTTCCAAGCATGAAGGGTATCTTTTGCTCCTGCTTGTAATCTTACGACTTCTTGACGTGCTGTTTCTTGAAAGTTTTCATCTGCATCAAATCTTTGTTTTGCTTGGCGATAAAAACTAACTAAATCACCAATATCTAAAGCGTTAGCGGTGGTAAGTGCTTGGGGGTAAACTTCCCGCAAATAAGTAATTAACATCCCAAATTGTGTACCCCAGTCACCGACATGATTGAACCGCAATACATCATGTCCCCGAAATTCTAAAATCCGCGCAATACAATCACCAATAATTGTAGAACGTAAATGTCCTACGTGCATTTCTTTGGCAATGTTGGGACTAGAAAAATCAACTATTTCCTTTTGTGGGTTTTGTACTTTGGGAACTCCTAAACGGGGATCTGTTTTTATGGCGTTGAGTTGTGCTTCGAGATAGGATGTTTGTAATTTTAAATTAATAAAACCAGGTCCAGCAATTTCTGGTGGTTCACAAATTTCTGATACATCTAATTTTTCTACAATAGCAGTGGCGATCGCTCTTGGTTGCATTCCCAATTTTTTACTCAAAGATAAAGCCACATTGGCTTGAAAATCACCAAATTTAGGATTACTTGCAGGTACTAAAATGGGATCTACTTGAGTATAATCTGCTCCAAATGCAGCCACTAAAGCTTGTTGTAGTTTAAGTTTCAATTTTTCTTGTGTAGCGTTCATATTCAAATATTATCTGTGTCTAAGATCCTAAAGGCTGCCTAAACTTTGTATATTGCCAAATGCTTGATTATTTTAACTTGATAACAGTTAATTACGAATTAGGATTGTGATTTAACAACTGTCATTCCTTGAATCCGCCAAGAACCTTGTTTGCGAATTAAATCATAACGCACTCGCAAGCGATCCTGAGAAGTCTTTTGAAATTGATTTCGTTGATAAAAATGGGTAACTTCCCTTACTGTAGCTTCTACCACGGCATTATCTGACATATTGCTGGTTTGATTGACAAATTCTACCTTGACATCATGTTCATACTTGCGATAGCGTTTTTCTGCTATATCCTGCTTGACAATTGATTGCCATTGTGGGATTGCAGAAACAGTTAAAATTTCATTTAAACGATTAATTTGATGATCTGGACCTAAAACAGCGGCTTTAGTGGATAACCACTTTTCAATCACGTCCTGGGCGATCGCTGGTGTCAGTTGACCTTCAGGTACTTCTGGTTTGCTGCTATTGGGTTCAGGAATGGTGACTGGTGGTTGATTCAATTCTATAGCCAAGGGTGTTCCCTGCACAGTTGGTTGGGGGAAAAACACATTGTTAAACCATCCCCAGACTGTAGAAACTAACAACCAAAAAACTAACAAACCTCCCATAGATAGAAACACCAGCCAAACTAAGCGAGTTTTTGCATCTAATGAGTTAGCAAAAGTGCGCCGTCGTCGAGCATGAGAATGTTGATGTTCCGAAGCCGAACCTCGACTATTAACTGCAACGGGCTTACGCCTTCTACGCTTTTTAGTTTGACTCGTTACATCATAATTACCGGCATTGATTTGCTGGTAATATTCAGTTCCTGCCTCTTCTGCTGTCGCCGACGGTTCTGGCATTTCTGGGGTGTGACTGTTGCTGTATCTCCTAGAATGCCATTCTGGTGCAGAATAGTTAGCAGATTCGGGTACTTCGCTGGGTGCTGAGGTGTAAAACTCAGGATCAGGTGTATAGTTGTGATTTACTGTCCCATTACTAACCCCATGATTAATCCCATTACTAACATTGTGATAGCTGTGATAACGGGTACTATTAATTGTTGGTGAGGTAAAAAACTGTTTATTAATTGTAGTCCATTCATCAGTTGCTTGTGTATCTTTTGGTAAAGCTTCTAAATAAGCTTGTACCTGTTTATCAGCAAAATATTCTTTTAAAGAAGCTTGTTTTTTGACTAAATCTCGAAAATGAGGAAATACCTCTTGTTGTAACCACTGTTCACAGTACAAACACAATCCTGGTAACAAATCTGGGGAATCTTGAGATTTTTCCCGAATAATAGCTAAAGCTTCATATTCCTGACTTAGTTCCAAAACACGAGTTGCTTCTTCGGTTTGCCCAAGTAACAAAGCACAGAGAGACTGTTCTAAATGCACATCTTGGCGCTTACCAAGACGAATTAACATTTGCTTTGCCTGACGAATTAAAGCTGGTTGACGTTGGGCAAAACCCCTGGCGATTAGGGCATAAACCGCTAAATATGTAGACACAGCAGAAGGACGCTTACTTTCAGCTTCAAATAATTTATGCTGTTCTGCAACTGTCAAATGGTTGCGTAACTGTTGAATAAATCTCAGAAAATCATCTATATTTAAACCAGATTGGTCATTACCACTACCATCAATTCCACCCCGCTCTTCTAAAATACTGTGTAATAATTCTAAACCTTGACGGCGTTCTTTGGTTTTTTCTAAAGGTAGTTCCAACAACTCTAGAATTCTATAGGGGCGTAGCTTACACAGGTCTGCGGCAATTTCCGCTTGCATATTAGGAAACAGACCTTCACGCATTAGTAATTCTTCCCCAGTTTCCAATGATATAGCAGCATTTTCATAATTACCTTGCTGCCATTGTTCCCGTCCCAGTTCCAAACAAGCTAAAGCCACTGTGAGAATAATATCTGGCAGTTCAGGACTGGCAAAAAATTCCTCACTGTTAAGATGAGATCCTACTTTCACCCCTGCGGGTTTATTTCTATTTACTAGGTGTGGACGACCTAGCTTCAGCACTAATTCGTATTCTCCCAACTCTTGGAGAAGCAATAAAGCACCCACTAATTCATCTGGGGCAATTTCGATGCTGAGACTTTGAACATCGTGATTGCGGTTAATGCTTTCGGTGCTGTTTTCTAATAGCGATGTTGCCCCAAGCCGATCTGGATTGTATGCTTGGGCTAGATAAGCCTGATCGTAGGTACTGCGTTCTCTGGGATTTGATAAAACCACGTAAGCTTCTTCTATGAGTTGTTTACGAGAGGATATAGCTGCAATGGAATACTCCCGTCTTGGCAATTGAACAATGCGATCGCTATAAGCTTGCCGCAATTGTTCCTCACTTGCCGCCAACGGTAGTCCTAAAATTCGGTAGTAATCAAGCGGAATTCGCACAGCCTACTTCCCCTGCACTGTGTTTACGTGGCATCTCCCAGAGACGGACATGATTAACCTAGAGCATTCCAGGCTTGTAAAACCGTGCCATAATCATAGCTTTAATAATACCGTGTATAATATACCAGTTGAGTGTATATCGTAACAGTTTTTTTTGTTTCTTGCTAAGAATAAATATATCCCAAGAATTATTTTCAGCTGTTGATTTAGCACAGCACCAGTATTTCCCCCAAGATATTACCTGATGCACTAGCCTGAAGTAAATTAGCTTTCGGTTATCATTGCCTTATGTATGTTTAATGTATCTTTCCCCTATTATATATATCTGCTAAATTATAGATATACTCGTATCAGACTTTTACATTTAAACACACAACTCAAGCTTTTGATAGTGGTAGAGATGTACAACCAACTATAATATAAAACTATTAATTAGTTTTAGCTGTTTAGAGTGCGTTAGTAATAAAACTGCACTACAATTGATTAATCCTGATAACTGAATAAAACAATATAGCACGATTAATTTTTCATGACCATTACTTAACAAGGAGTAAATTTCTACACAAAAAATTCCAATGACTGTGGCAACACCAAGAAAGAGTAGGGAAGAGCATTTTTGAGGCAGACCTGATATTAAGATCAGAAAATTGTTAATGGCTATGCAGAAAAACGACTATTCTGATTGCTAACTTAAAGAGCGAACATAAAAAGCCACAGTTACGACACCAAAAACCCAAAATAGGCAATAAACATTAAAAAATGGCAAAATTACACCTTAACTATTCCATACCAATCTTTTTTAAGTCAGAAATGAAGATTTTATAGTTGGCAGGTTGATTTTTGCCAAGGCCGTCCTATTTCCAGCTAACATTATTAAGACTTGCTTATAGCAGATTACAGAGAAATGAGGTGGAGAATCTAATTTCAAGGTCAGATACTATACTAAGGTCGTTTTACTCTTGACTCTTGACTCCTGTAAGGGCGAAGCATTCGGGCAACCCATGATCAATTTTATCAACAGGCTATTTTCCTGTAAGGGTGAAGCATTCGGGCGATAAATGATCAATTTATGTCCAAGGCGATTTTCCTGTAAGGGTGAAGCATTCGGGCGATAAATGATCAATTTATGTCCAAGGCGATTTTCCTGTAAGGGTGAAGCATTCGGGCGATAAATGATCAATTTATGTCCAAGGCGATTTTCCTGTAAGGGCGAAGCATTCGGGCGATAAATGATCAATTTATGTCCAAGGCGATTTTCCTGTAAGGGCAAAGCATTCGGGCGATAAATGATCAATTTATGTCCAAGGCGATTTTCCTGTAAGGGCGAAGCATTCGGGCGATAAATTATCAATTTTGATCACATGTTATTTTCCGAATGCTTCGCCCCTACGACTCTTGACTCCTGCTATAACTTTAAAACCGTAGCTTTAACTTTTACGACAGGGATACTTCACAATAATGGTTCAAGAACGCACGTTACCCAAATTTGATACTTCTACAGTCCAGATTACCAAAGCAGAAGGACTGGAATTATACGAAGACATGACTTTAGGGCGCTTTTTTGAAGACAAATGCGCCGAAATGTACTACCGGGGAAAAATGTTTGGTTTTGTCCACTTGTACAACGGACAAGAAGCCGTTTCCAGTGGTATTATTCGGGGAGCAATGCGACCTGGTGAAGACTTCGTTTCCAGTACCTACCGTGACCACGTTCACGCTTTGAGTGCAGGAGTACCAGCTAGAGAGGTAATGGCAGAATTATTTGGTAAGGCCACAGGATGCAGCAAAGGGCGCGGTGGTTCTATGCATATGTTTTCTGCTGAACATCGTTTATTAGGTGGTTATGCTTTCGTAGCTGAAGGTATTCCTGTTGCATCTGGGGCAGCTTTTCAAAGTAAATACCGTCGAGAAGTCTTGGGAGACAAAACAGCAGATCAAGTAACTGCTTGTTTCTTCGGTGACGGTGCTGCTAACAACGGGCAATTTTTCGAGACCTTAAATATGGCAGCACTTTGGAAACTGCCAATTATTTTTGTGGTAGAAAATAATAAGTGGGCGATCGGCATGGCTCACGAACGGGCAACATCAGATCCCGAAATTTACAAAAAAGCCAGCGTGTTTAACATGGTAGGCGTGGAAGTAGACGGGATGGATATTTTAGCAGTGCGCCAAGTCGCCCAAGAAGCCGTAGCCCGCGCCCGTGCAGGGGAAGGACCAACCCTCATTGAAGCCCTCACCTATCGCTTCCGTGGTCACTCTTTAGCAGATCCCGACGAACTCCGCAGCAAAGAAGAAAAAGATTTTTGGTTTTCTCGTGATCCCATTAAAAAGCTAGGTGCTTATTTGGTAGAACACAACCTAGCTACAGAAGCAGAACTCAAAGACATTGAAAAGAAAATTCAGGGTGTGATTGAGGATGCAGTGAAATTCGCAGAAAGCAGTCCCGAACCAGATGCGAGCGAATTATATCGCTTTATCTTTGCAGAAGACGAATAGGTTGGGGACTGGGGACTGGGGACTGGGGACTGGGGACTGGGAAAGAAGCAGGGGAGCAGGGAGCAGGGGAGCAGGGGGAAATTATTTGTATTTTCCCAATCACCAATCACCAATCACCAATCACCAATCACCAAATATGTTTACCATTACTGAACAACAACAACAATACAAAACCTACATCCTCGCGGATACTACTGCTGGTTCTCATCTGGAAGTAGTACCAGAAAGAGGGGGTATTATTACCAGTTGGCGTTTGCAAGATCAGGAAATTCTCTATTTAGATACGGAAAGGTTGGCTAACCCAGAGTTAAGTATTCGCGGTGGTGTACCAATTTTGTTTCCTATCTGTGGGAATTTGCCTGATAATACTTACACCTACAACGGTAAATCATATACTCTCAAACAACACGGCTTTGGGCGAGATTTACCTTGGGAAGTGACAAACCAAATTACTGAAGGTAAGGTCAGTTTAAGCGTGGTTCTCAAAAGTAATGAGGTAACACGCGCTGTTTATCCTTTTGATTTTCAGCTAACCTTTATCTACACGCTACAAGGTAATTCTTTGGTCATCGATCAGGTTTATCAAAATCTGTCTAATGTACCTATGCCATTTTCCGCTGGGTTTCATCCCTATTTTCAGTGTGGTGAAAAGTCCCAGTTAGAGTTTAATATTCCCTCTGGACAGTATCTAGACCAGAAAACTAAGGAAATGCACCTGTTTAACGGTAATTTCGACTTTGAACGGGATGAGATAGATTTTGCTTTTGGCCATTTGCGGAGTCAGTCAGCAGCAGTTACAGATCATAGCCGCAAGTTGAAATTGACCCTTGACTATGATGATATCTATGCTATGCTGGTCTTCTGGACGTTGAAGGGTAAGGATTTTTATTGTCTTGAACCTTGGACGGCTGGACGCAACTCGCTCAATACTGGTGAAAACCTAACTGTGTTAGCGCCAGGAGCAAGCAAAACTACCTCGGTGAAATTAACTGCGGATTTTTTCTAAAAAACAGTTGACAATCTAGAGAGAGTTTGTTATATTAAAAAAGTTGCGAAACGCAAAAGGGTCGCTAACTCAACGGTAGAGTACTCGGCTTTTAACCGATTAGTTCCGGGTTCGAATCCCGGGCGACCCATAAAAAGCCAAATGATGATATTTTGCCTGAATCAATATCTCCAGGATTTTGGGATTTACAGGATGTTTTATTTTGTCTGAATCAGGATATCTAGGATGTTATTGAGTGAAGTTGCTTAATTTTTAATATCTGGGGAGTAGGCGATCGCCATGCTAAAATGATAGTCATAGTAAAAAAGATTCAAAGTAATTTCTATGCAGATTTCTATTGTTTTACCTGATGAACTTGCCAATTCTCTGGCAGCAAAATGGGGTAGTTTAGATAGTAGAGTTACTGAAATGATAGTTATTGAGGCTTATCGTCAAGGTTTAATTAGTGTGGGTAAGTTAAGAGAATTATTAGGGATGAAAACTCGTTTGGAAGCTGATGCTTTTTTGAAATCCCAAGGAATTGATTTAGCTTATGACGAAAGAGATTTAGAACAGGATTATCAAACTCATCAAGCGTTACAACAATCAGGTACGGTTTAGATAAAATGCTAGTTGTATCTGATACGTCTCCGATTTGCTATCTAGTGTTAATTGGTGAAATTAACCTGCTGCATCAACTTTATAATCAAGTATTAATTCCGCAAATAGTTCAAGAAGAATTATTGAATGAAAAATCACCAATTGAAGTACAAAATTGGATTAATTCTCCTCCTAACTGGTTAATTATTAAAAATATTGATATTTCTTTATCTAGCAAAGATTTATCAGTTTTAGATCCAGGAGAAACAGCAGCGATTCTTTTAGCACAACAAGAAAATGCTAGTTTAATGATTATTGATGATGGTTTAGGTAGAAAAATTGCGAGTGATCGCGGTTTGAAAGTGACTGGTTTACTAGGGGTGTTAGATCAAGCTGCATCAAACAATTTAGTTGATTTACCCTCTGTAATTAGTCGTTTGAAAAAAACAACATTTCGCGCTTCCTCAAAATTGCTGGATTCTTTATTACAGCGTTACTCTTCTTGAATCTCTTTATTTGTCTGAATCAGGATTTACAGGATGTTGATTTGTGAGAATGGAGTTAAGCTAATTGTAGGATAATTGATAGGAGAATTTAGGCGATCGCTCTTTTCCCACTCATCAAATATTAGGAATTATCAAAATATTCCACAATATTCTATGATGCTGTAATTTGTAACTCTATTCTTTTTCCTAATGCTGTTAAAGTTTTTTCGATAATAGATAGTTTGATATCATAGTGAGGATCGAGCATATCTTTTACTTCTTGTTCACCAATATTGAGAATAGAAGCAAGTTGTACTCAATATTGCTAAAATAAAGGTTAAATTACAGGAATACTTAGCCGTAGATTGAGATTAACTGAAACAATATCATATTGATTATAAAACACATAATGAACCCAGATGAAGAATTTCCTATTATTCTTGTTACACAAGATCATTATGAACTTGCACATAACGAAGTAATAGGGACTAATAGCAAGTTTTGGTTTGAACATAAAAAGCTTAGTTATTGCTTGTATAAACAAAACAAATCTCAAAATATAGGACAGGATTGGTCTGAAAAAGTTCCATCTGAATTGTGTGATATTTTAAAATTACCCCATGCTATTTATTATCTAGCAGAAACTTGGGACGGAAATCGTGGTATAGTTTCACCTTCATTTTTACCCAAAGGTGCAACACTGATTCATGGTAATGAAATTCTCACTCGAATTTTGCCAAACTATCCCACTTTTGAAAAGTATGGGGTGTCACAACATACAATAGATATTGTATTGAGTGTACTAACAGAAGAAAATATCAATTTTCCAATTGATTGGAATGTACCAAAAAATATTCAAAACCCTGTAGAAGTATTTGTTGGCTACCTGATGTTAGATGCTTGGATAGGTAATGGCGATCGCCATCATCTTAACTGGGGTTTAATCAACAGTCAATTGACACCCCATACCAGAGAAACTATACACTTAGCACCCACCTATGATCATGCTTCTTCTTTAGGAAGGGAACTATATGATGAAAAAAGACAAAAACTATCAGTAGATTCATATATCAAAAAATGCAAGTCTGCTTTTTATGAAAGTGCAGAAAATAAAAAATCTGGCGTTGCTGATTTTTGGGATGAAAAACAATTTTGCATATACTTAAAACCCTTGTAGAGACGTTCCATGGAACGTTTCTACACCCAAAAAACATCCCGCATTTATGCAATGCCAAAAATCTCTGAAAACTTTTGATGTATTTTACCAAGTTGCAATTCGTTATCCCCAAGCGGCTATAATGTGGTTAGAACATCTTGAACGTATATCTCCAGCAGACACTCTGTTAATTTTTAACCGTATTCCCAAAAATCGTATATCAAGTATAACAATTGAATTTGCACAAAAAATTTTGGAGTTAAACCAAAAGAAATTACTTAATTTCAAGGAGTTATTAACATGAAAAAACCACAAACATTATTCTTAGCTTGGCAAGATACTGATAGTCGTTCATGGTTTACCATTGGTAAATTGACTTATGATGGTAAAGAATATCAATTTGTTTATACCCAAGGAGTAAAAGAAGCTGAGAATCAGTGCCAATTTCAACCTTTATATTCATTTCCAGACTTTCATAAAGTATACACATCAATCCATTTATTTCCAGTTTTTGCTAATCGTTTAATGTCTCCTTCCCGACCTGATTATACTAATTTTATTCAATGGTTAAATATCAACCCAACAGAAGATGATCCTTTGGAAATTTTAGCCCGTAGTGGAGGAGAAAGAGAAACAGATAGTCTTGCTGTTTTCCCCTGTCCAGAACCAGATTTAGAAGGAAAATATCAATTGTACTTTTTTGCTCATGGACTGCGACATTTACCTAAATGTGCCATTGATAGAATTAATAATTTCGTACCCAAAGAAAAATTATGGTTAGCTCATGAATTTCAAAACCCTTATGATACTAAGGCGTTAACTTTAAACACAGAAGATCATCATATCGTAGGTTATTGTCCGCGTTACTTACGCAGTGAAATTTTCGATTTGATTTGGAATAACCCTAGTTCAGTTACTCTAGAAGTAGAGCGTGTCAATGTATCACCTACACCGCTTCAGTTTCGTTTATTGTGTCATATTACTGCTGTGTGTGAAAATGATTTTCGCCCCTTTTCTAGTTCTGAATATCAACCATTGGTGGTAGATAATTTGGTGAATGCTAGTTAGTGTTTAGGGTTGTCTGATAGCGAAGCGTGGCGTAGCCATATCAGGATTTCCAGGATTTAAGGATTTTCAGGATGTTTTTGATGTCTGGTGTTAAATTTTATATTCTTAATTATCTAAATGTTAATTTTAATATAGTTTTCAGTATTAATAACAGCCTACAAACAAATATACACTAAGATGATTAGACACATATATCCTGCGTCAATCATTATTAGGGTTTTTGTAATATGTCTAGTAATCCTGAAATTCAATTTTTATCCCATCTTCAAGACTATGCAAAAGATTTAACTACTAAATTTTCACTGGCTTCTGTTTCTTTTGGTGCAGAAGATCAACTAAAATCACCTATTGAAAATTTATTAAAATCAGCAGCTAATATTTTAAATTCATCTATTGTAGTAGTGACTGAAGTCAGAGAAAAGGTACTTTCAGGAAGACCAGATATGGGAATAACCATGAATGGTCTTTTAATGGGACATATTGAATTAAAAGCACCAGGAAAAGGCGCAGATCCTAATAAATTGAAAGGAGATGATAAACAACAATGGGAAAAGTTTAAAAGTCTGCCAAATTTGATTTATACAGATGGTAATAGTTGGGGACTTTATCGCACAGGTGAAAAGGTAGGAAAAATCATTAAATTTTCAGGAGATATTACTGCTAAGGGTGCATCAGCTATCACTGCTCAAAATGCTAATGATTTACTAATATTATTACGTGATTTTTTAAATTGGCAACCTATAGTTCCTTCTACACCTAAAGCTTTAGCAGAAATGCTTGCTCCTATTTGTCGGTTATTAAGAAAAGATGTTTTAACTGCTCTTGAAGATCCTGAATCTAATTTAAGTCAAGTAGCTAAAGATTGGCGACATTATTTGTTTCCTGATGCAGATAATCAACAATTTGCAGATGCTTATGCTCAAACTTTAACCTATGCACTTTTATTAGCCAGATTTTCCGGTGCAGATGACTTATCTTTACCACAAGCTGTTAAAACTATTAGAACAGGTCATAATTTACTAGCTGATGCTTTAAAAATATTGGGTGATGAAGCAGCACGGGAACAAATAGAAGTTTCTGTAAATTTATTAGAAAGAATAATTGCAGCTATTGATGTTACAGCACTAAATAAAGATGGTTCTGAAGATCCTTGGTTATATTTTTATGAGGATTTTCTGGCTAAATATGATCCAAAAATGCGAAAAGAAAGAGGTGTTTATTATACACCCATTCCTGTGATTAAAACACAAGTAAGATTAGTAGCTGAATTATTAGCAGAACATTTTGATGCTGAATTTTCCTTTGTAGATGATAAAGTTATTACGTTAGATCCTGCTTGTGGTACAGGTACTTATATTTTAACAGCTATTAAACATGGACTCGATCAAATTAGTAATTTAAGAGGAAAAGGAATGAAAGTTTCTGCTGCTACAAATGCGGCAGCAAATATTCACGCTTTTGAAATTTTAGTTGGTCCTTATGCGGTTGCTCATTTACGTCTAACTCAACAAATTTTAAGTGAAGGTGGAACTTTACCAGAAAATGGTGTTCATGTTTATTTAAGTGATACTTTAGAATCTCCCTATGCAGAATTAAGTGGTAATTTACCTTTAATTTATAAATCTTTAGGACAAGAATATAAACGCGCTCAGAAAATTAAACAAAATACTCCCGTGATGGTTTGTTTAGGAAATCCACCTTATAACCGTCAAACAATTGATGAAGATGATTTAATGAATCAGAAAAGAAAAGGTGGATGGGTAAGATTTGGAGATAGTGAACAAAAGGTTGATGAAAACGAACAATTGATGAAAAAACGTCCTATTTTAGAGGATTTTCTTGAACCATTAACAGCAATGGGTTATGGTGTTCATGCCAAAAATTTATATAATGATTATGTTTATTTTTGGCGATGGGCGTTGTGGAAAGTTTTTGAAGCGAATACAGAAAATCGAGCCGGAATTATCAGTTATATTACTGCTTCTTCCTATTTGCGTGGTCCTGGATTTGCGGGAATGCGGAAAGTGATGCGTCAAACATTTGATGAACTGTGGATTATTGATTTAGAAGGCGATAATTTAGGAGCAAGAAAAACAGAGAATGTATTTGCAATTCAAACTCCTGTGGCTATTGCTATTGGTGTTTGTTACAGTCAACCTCAACCTGAAGTTTCTGCTAAGGTTCATTTTACCAGAATTGATGGTACAACAGAAGAAAAATTAGCAAGTTTAGAGAATATTCATTCTTTTCAAAATTTACAATGGCGAGAATGTTCTACAAATTGGACTGATTTATTTTTACCTGTAAGTAATACAGATTATGGCAATTGGGCAAAGTTAACTGATTTATTTCCTTGGCAAGAAAACGGTATTCAATTTAAGCGAAAATGGACTATCGGTGAAAATAAGGAAGTTTTACAGGAACGTTGGCAAACTTTGATTAATGCTAGTAAATCGCCGGGAACACAGAAAAAACTGTTTAAAGAAACAGATGCTAGAAAAATTAGTAAACAGTATCCATCTTTAGAAGATAGAGGAAATTTATTAGCTCCCATTGCTAATTTATTATCAAAAGATTTACCTGTAGAACCAATTCGTTATGCTTATCGAAGTTTTGATCGTCAGTGGACTTTATTAGATAATAGATTGTGCGATCGCCCTAGACCAAATTTACGACGTTCTCACAGTAATAAACAGGTTTATATGACAAGTTTATTAACTAAAGTTTTAGGTCACGGTCAGTCATCTGTAATCACTTCAGAAATTCCTGATTTAGATTATTTTTGTGGACGTGGTGCAAAAGATATTATTCCCCTTTGGAGAAATTCTGAAGCTACTGAACCTAATATTACTACTGGAGTCTTGCAAATTCTTAGTAATACACTTAATTACAATATTTCCCCAGAGGATTTTTTTGCTTACTGTTATGGAATACTTGCAACTCCCAAATATGTGAAAGAATTTTGGAATGAACTAGAAACACCTGGTCCAAGGATTCCCATTAGCAAAAATCGGGATTTATTTATTAAAGTAGTAGAAATAGGACGCACTTTAGTTTGGTTACATACCTATTGTGAAAGGTTTGTTCCCAGTGGTAAAAAACCAGGTAAAATTCCTATTGGTAGAGTTCGTTGTCAAATAGGAATACCCAATACAGTAAACGATTATCCCACAGAATTTTCCTATGATGTCGGTACACAAGAATTAAAAGTTGGTCTAGGTGTATTTGAAAATGTCCGTCCTGAAGTTTATAATTTTAGTGTTTCCGGTTTAGAAGTTGTCAAATCTTGGTTAGCTTATCGCATGAGAGACGGTGCTGGTAAAAAGTCTTCACCTTTAGATGATATTCGTCCTCAAACTTGGCAATTTGACAATGAATTACTTGATTTACTTTGGGTTTTGGATGCTACTGTTGATTTATACCCTGAGTTATCTTCTTTATTTGAGGAAGTGATTAAAAGTGAATTATTTGTAGCTACTGAGTTTCCAAAACCCACGGAGTTAGAAAAATCCAACTCTCTAGAAATGCAAACTGAGTTACTACTTTTTAATTTAGAAGAGATAAATGAAGAAGATGAGTAAAGACTTTCATGATTTTTAGGATGGGAGAGAAATAAAAAATAAAAAATAAAAAATCCGCGTTTATCTGCGTTTATCTGCGTTTAGTTATATAAATTCTCTGAATGTGATATTCTCATATTGTACAGTTGTTGCTATTTTTGAAGTGAAAACTCTTGAAGAAGCAAAGCGATCGCACCAAGCACTAAAGACTAAACCGAAAATCCTTTAATCCTGAAAATCCTTAAATCCTGGACATCCTGATTCAGACAAAAAACGTTTATATTAGAGTCAGAGACTCTAAAACTGCATTCCCAGTCTGGAGACTGGGAACTAGGAATCCTGATTCAGACAAAAAACGTTTATATTAGAGTCAGAGACTCTAAAACTGCATTCCCAGTCTGGAGACTGGGAACGAGAATAAAATCCTCAAATCCTGGAAATCCTGATTCTGACTAATATTATTTACTCCTGTGTCGCAACAGTCAAAACCTGCGGAGGAGAAGCATCAGGAGGATAAAGAAAATCAACTTCCACCCAAGAATTATCCCCCGGTTTCATATTTAAAGACACCAAAGGTTGACCAGGTTCACCTCTTTTTTGCACTAAATGTACAAACCTAGTCGCCGGTTTACCTTGTTCATCCCGATAACGTACCCGCACCGTACCCCTAAAGAAAACCTGACGCGCAGGAGTTGTAAAAAACCTTAAACCAGATTTTGTTAACTCATTTTCTTTAATGGGAGTTTGCAGAGATACAGTGACATTTTTTGCACTTTGGGAATTATTCAACAAAGGCAACCTTAAACTATATTGAATGCCATAATTACCATGTGCAAAATAAGCTGTATCAGGATAACGGACTAACATCGGTGCTGTTTGAATTTGACCTGTACCAAAAGTTCCCCCATGTAAAGAACTTAAAGCATAAGAAAAAGCTTGACCAGGTTGGGGAATAGTTAAATACCTGCTGTTAGAATTATCTGTTAAAAGCGATCGCCATTGTGACCCACGGGACACACCCGCAACTCTTCCATAAATTGCAGGTTTACCAGTTCCCTGTATGGGAGTGGGAGTTTTATCTCTTGGTGTGGATAAATCACCATTCTTTAATAAATCTTCCCATTCTGCTAAACTTGGCGATCGCTCACTACCATCAGCATTTGTCTTTGCAAACATCGCTAAACTAGCAGCATACACCGTCCCATTACTCCGCAAACGCATATAAGTAGAACGACCATTTAAAGGTGGTGTCAATTCTCGCACGGGAATAGGTAAATTTAATAACATCTGACTTTCCCCAGGAGGAATGACTATTTGCGCTGGGAAAATATTTTGTCTTCTCCCTCTCAAAATATCAGACATCACCCTACTACCAGGACCTGCAAACACATTTCCTGCATCATTAGGAATAAAAGAATCTAATGGTAAAAAAGGTGCATCTGGTTGACTTAAATAACTTGCACCTTGCAAAATATTCACAGTTACCGATGTATTACCAGGGTTATGTAAAATTATCCCGTGGTAAAGAGAACGTAAATCTTCTGGTGGTTCTGCTCTAGCAATATGATGGGAAAAGACATCAAACCGCCCCTGAAAAGGAAAGTTTAAATGTGCAGTAGGTACTTTTTTATCCTCTGAAGGAAAGGTAGAAAGTAAAATTCCTTCCTTTAATACCAATTCTGGACTATTACTATTAAATACTGGAACAGTATCCAACCTGCCTGGTAAAGCTCGCACCTCTTGAGGTATTACCACTTCTTCTGGTGGTGGTGCGGTTGGAGTTGCTTGCGCGAGAGTCAAACCGAGTAATGCTGACAACATAGGAAATTTAAAATTCAAAATTTATAACTGACTGGGGACTGGGGACTGGTGACAGGTGACAGTTAACAGTTAACAGTTATTAGTGAGTGGAGTTTATGATTTACTGTTCCCCATTCCCCATTCCCTATTGCCTATTCCCTGTTCCCTGTTCCCTTGATTCAAAAATAACCAAATTATTCATGATTAAAACAAAATCAGCAAGAATGTCTAGCAAATTTTCTTGATGCAAAATCGGAACATGGACAAAAATACAAGGAATGGGTAGTTGAGATTGATTCAAGTAGTCCAACACTGAATAATAAAGACCTTCGCACACAAATTTACCACAGTCGTAACTAATCTCAACTGCTGCTGTCTCAGCTATTAATTGTTCAACATTAACAATTGTGTGCAAAGTTGTTATCCCAAAATTTTCCCCACCATCTCTAAATGAAATATCAGTAGTCTGTATAGACTCGCTACTAGCAACAACTTCCACACTTAAATTTTGCCGACTAGCAGCCATACCACAACAGATAACATAATCTGGTTTGAGTTCATTGATTTTGGCAATGACGCGAGAACTGGCAAGGGCAACATCTACAGGTAATCGTCGCAAAAAAGTTAAGTCATGATAGATATCAGCCATTTTGGCTAGTTCGAGTAACAAGTCATCAGAAGAATTTGACTGTTGTTCACTCAGCCAAGTGTCAAAAGAAGTTAATAATATTTTTTTCTGCATAATAAATATTATTTAGAATATTATTTAGAATTAGAATATAAATGCTTCCCTAATAAATTTACAAGGAGCAAGTAAATGCCAGTCATTGCGATCGTAGATTATGATATGGGAAATTTGCACTCAGTCTGTAAAGGTTTAGAAAAAGCTGGTGCAATTCCTAAAGTAACTTATTCTGCCAAGGAGTTAGAACAAGCAGATGCTATAGTTTTGCCAGGAGTGGGAGCTTTTGATCCCGCCATGCAACATTTACGTTCACGCGGTTTAGAACAACCAATTAAAGATGTGATCGCATCTGGTAAACCGTTCTTAGGTATTTGTCTAGGACTGCAAATTTTATTTGAATCTAGCGCCGAAGGAACTCAACCAGGACTAGGAATAGTGCGGGGAAAAGTGCGGCGATTTCGTCCAGAACCAGGAATAGCTATTCCCCACATGGGTTGGAATCAACTGCAACTGACTCAACCAAGAAGCATTTTATGGGAACATTTACCCCATCAACCTTGGGTTTATTTTGTCCATTCCTACTATGTTGAACCAACTGAACCGCAAATTAGAGCAGCAATAGTGACTCATGGTAGTCAAACTGTGACAGCAGCGATCGCTCATGAAAATCTCATGGCGGTTCAATTCCACCCGGAAAAATCCTCTAATATTGGATTACAAGTTTTATCTAATTTTGTGGCTCAAGTCCGTGAAAAAATCCCTGCTTAATAAAAATTTGCTTTCTTTGTTAGTCGTCAGTTGTCTAATGACTAATGACTAATGACTAATAACTAATGATCAATGACTAATTAATGAGTTTAAGAATTTACGGGAATCGTCTGTTAAAAACTTTACCAGGGCAAGAGACTAGACCCACCAGTGCGCGAGTACGGGAGGCCGTTTTTAATATTTGGCAGGGAGAAATTGATCATTGTCGCTGGTTAGATTTATGTGCCGGTAGTGGTTCAATGGGTGCAGAGGCTTTATGTAGGGGAGCCTGTTTAGTAGTAGGAATTGAACAAGCAAGTCGAGCCTGTGCCATTATTCAACAAAATTGGCAGCAGATAGCGAATAATGAACAAAAATTTCAATTATTGCGGGGAAATGTCCTGCAACAATTAAAAAAATTATCAGGTCAAAAATTTGACAAAGTATATTTTGATCCACCTTATGCCAGTGGTTTATATGAGCCTGTTTTAGAAGCGATCGCTCACTATCAACTTTTAGATCCTCAAGGGGAAATAGCAGTAGAACATAGTCCTAATTTTACACCACCAATCATCCCAACTTGGGAAATCAGCCGCCAAAAAGTTTATGGCAACACAGCACTAACTTTTTACAGA
This sequence comes from Sphaerospermopsis sp. LEGE 00249, assembly GCF_014299995.1. Classification (NCBI taxonomy): domain Bacteria; kingdom Bacillati; phylum Cyanobacteriota; class Cyanophyceae; order Nostocales; family Aphanizomenonaceae; genus Sphaerospermopsis; species Sphaerospermopsis sp. LEGE 00249. The sequence goes on from NZ_JACJUZ010000032.1 coordinate 25,017, forward strand.
ACAATGGAAGTATCGGAAAGCGAGTGATATCATCTACGGTTGAATACTTATCATATCTGTTGAGACTTGTAATTGGTAATTGGTAATTGGTAATTGGGCACAATTACTAATTAGGGTTTGCTGAATAAACCTAAAACCTTGATATATCAAAGGTTAGAGGCTGATAAACACAGAAATTAGTGCAAGGGTTTTGAAGGGTATACCGGAAAAAGTGTGCATTTTTTGGGATTTCAACAGATGGCAAAGAAATTTTCAAATCTCCTCCTGACTCCTGACTCCTGACTCCTGACTCCTATGCCCTCACGGAAAGACTTTCTCAGCAACCCCTAATTAAACAGCTATATCGTAAGTGATTGGGCGGACATATTAAAATTAATATACAAACACACACGCCTATATGTGAGTAGGGGTTTAGCAATGCTAAACCCCTACGAGAACTAGCTGTTAACCCTTAGCCGCCCAACTCGGTAGGACGCTTGTATTGCTTATAGGCAGCGTAAAACAGTCCGCTAAGAGTGACGAAAATCAGACCCAGAACAATACCTGAGAGTAGGGGTTCAACCACTGTAAATCTCCTCTTTACAAATTTTCAAGTTTCGTTTCCCGTTTTTAATCTTACCAAATCCCGCATCAATCCAGCGCCCTAAGCCGTTTTTGGATTATAAATACTATCTAAAAATTTTCATCTGTGGTTGCAGGTAGAATCAAGAAATTTTAAGCTATGTGTAGAAGATGAAATATTTTTTTGTAAGAATTCAGAAGTCAGGATTCAGGAGTCAGAAGATTTGCTCATCTAGCGATTACTCAAATAGTGATTGTTAGTTTAACCGTTAAAAAGCTGACTGCTGAACACTGATAGCTGAATGCTTACAGTTTTTCGTACACCTAGACTGTAAAAGCAAACTCTTGAATAACCAGCTTATCAAAACTGAAACTTGGAGTCAGTGGATCACTTTGTCGCTTTTGTCCATACTCATAGCCATACCCGTAACTATTTTTGGTGTTCAGATAGTTCAAACCTCTGATCCTTACGTCAAAAATGTTTTATCACTGACAGGCAACCCAGTACAGGGAAAGGCTATCTTTCAAACCAACTGCGCTGGGTGTCATGGTTGGGAAGCTCATGGACTCGTTGGACCGAGCTTACAAGCTGTCTCGAAACGCAAATCTCAATATGGATTGATTCATCAAGTTATTAGCGGTGAAACTCCTCCCATGCCCAAATTCCAGCCCAGCGCCCAAGAAATGGCAGACCTTTTAACTTATTTAGAAGGTCTTTGAATAAGGGAACAGGGAATAGGGAAAAGTGTTATTTTATGTTATTTTATGTTTTTATATGTTGTTATAGATTTTGACAGGCTGACCAGAAAATCAATGGATAATAAAACTACCACTAAAAGAGGGTTTTAATCCTGACTCCTGTAAAGGCGAAGCATTCGGGCGATAAATTATCAATTTTTGTTTAAGGCTATTTTCCTGTAAGGGCGAAGCATTCGGGCGATAAATTATCAATTTTTGTTTAAGGCTATTTTCCGAATGCTTCGCCCCTACTTCGTCCCTACGACTCCTGACTCCTGGAAATTTCATGTTTAACTGAGTTTAAGAGTACATTCAAGAATCAATTTCTGGTTAACCAAGGAATAAGGTTGAATTTTTAACGCTTTTTGAAAAGCTTCAATAGCTTCACCATATTTTCCTATTGCTGCATAACACAAACCCATACCATGAAGTGCGCCAAAGTGTACTGGATTTAGCTGCACAACCATTTGACAGTCAGCTAGAGATTTTTGATAATTGCCTATGCTGTAATATAAAAAAGCGCGTCTATTCCAAGCTTCAGCAAAATCTGGTTGTGTTTTAATAAGTTCTGTTAAAACTGCTTCAGCTTTGGCTGTTTCCCCAGCATCCATTAGTTTTTGACTATAATCAATCTTTTCTAGCCCATATATACCCTTTTGCTGAAACCAGAAGCGCCAAATTTTGCGAGTTGCTTGCTCACGAACTAAAGCATCAGGATTTTTCAAGTCTTCCAGTAAAGAATTGATAGATAAAGAATCCATGCAGTTGAGATAGGTAAGTTGATATTGCCAGTTACTTGTGCAGTAAGTATTCAAACATCAGCAGTCAGCTTTTTAACAATTACGCCAAAAATACTTATTTGCTCATCAAGCAATTAATCAAAAATTCTGACTTTTGACTTTTGAATTCTTACCTTGTGCAGAAGATTATCTCCTAATTTATGTTAATAGTCATCACGGTATTCTCCGATCTTGATTAAAAATTCTGGCAATATTTTGTATTGATTCATACTATTTTTTAAAAAAATTATGTAGGCAATGCTGGCGATCGCTCATTTGGGACAACATAAAAGGTAAGCATTCAGTCGTCAGCAGTCAGCAGGCTGAATACTTGCAATAAAAGTAACTGTTCAGGGAGTGCTATATTTAAGCAACCTTTTACTGTAAATTCTTCTGTACCCAACTCCTAAAATTTCGCATTGCCTGACTTCTGCCAATAGTTAAACACTGCTGTACATACTCATTAACTAAATCCACAATGGGAATATTAGGAAAATTAGGACTAGATGGAGATTTTACATATTTCCCATCCTGTAACAAGAAAATTTCTAAACCTTGTTTTTTATATCGCCAAAGTTCAGGAACTCCCAAAATTTGATAATTTTCAAATTGAGTCCGAGAAGTAATATCAATTTCAATAGCTAAATCTGGTGGTGGATCTATATTTAAATCAATTCGATTTTTACCAATTACAGCGGCTTGATTTTGAATGTAAAAACTGGTATCTGGTTCTACGGCTTGCCTCATTCTCTCATTTTTCAGAGTTGTAGAACCAAAGGGTTCAAAATCAACATTCAGTATTTCTAACAAGATTTTCACCAAATCACCAACAATTTCTTTATCTTTTTCATGTTCAGGTAAAGGCACCATAATTTCTAACCATCCATTGCTATAGGAAATACGTGCAGCACGCTTTTCCCCCATTTCTTCTAAAATATTTTCTAGTTGCTGCCAACTAATATCTTTGAGTAACATTTGTTGGCCTGGATGAACAATAATTTGTTGCAATTCTAACAACATATTACCTCTTTAATAATTGATAGTTGATAATTGATAATTGATAATTAGTGATTGGTGATTGGTGATTGGTGATTGGTAATTGGTAATTATTTATTTTCTCCTCTTGCTCCTTACCTAATCATAACCAAAATTTTTAACACCAACCTGCTCACATCTCCTAAATTAGTTAAAATCAAAATCTAAAACACAGTGAACCAGGAGAAACCCAGGCGTGCCTACACTCGGTGTAAATATTGACCATATAGCCACTATTCGTCAAGCCAGAAGGACAGTAGAACCAGATCCTATCGCCGCAGCAGTATTAGCAGAATTAGCCGGTGCTGATGGCATTACCGCCCATTTGCGGGAAGACAGAAGACATATTCAAGATCGAGATGTGCGGTTATTGCGACAAACAGTAAGAACCCACTTAAACTTAGAAATGGCTGCCACTGATGAAATGTTAGCGATCGCCCTGGATATCAAACCTGATTATGTAACATTAGTTCCCGAAAAAAGAGAAGAAATCACCACAGAAGGGGGTTTAGATATTGTCGGACAAATTGCTAGAATAGGGGATATAGTTGATAAATTGCAAAATGCTGGCATTCCCGTGAGTTTGTTTATTGATGCCGAACCTGCACAAATCGAAGCTTCTGTCAAGGTGCAAGCGAAGTTTATTGAACTGCATACCGGAAAATATGCTGAAGCTAAAGATGAAACAACTAGCCAGCATGAATTAGGCTTATTAGCCAAAGGATGCGAACAAGCTATAAAAGCAGGTTTGCGAGTCAATGCCGGTCACGGACTCACATACTGGAACGTTTACCCAGTAGCGGCGCTTCCAGGTATGGAAGAACTCAATATTGGCCATACTATCATCAGTCGGGCTGCCTTGGTAGGAATGGAAAGAGCAGTACGAGAGATGAAACAAGCAATGACTGGGGACTGGTGACTGGGGACTGGTGATTGGGGATACAATTTTGGATTTTGGATTTTGGATTTTGGATTGTATTTCATGAATCCAATCTAAAATCTAAAATCTAAAATCTAAAATTCTCCTGACTCCTGACTCCTGACTCCTTGATATCCTTTCACAAGAGGGGTTGTAGCTGCGTAATCCTGAAAAATTAGAGTCACATTGGTAACGTAAAACTTTTATGACTTCCACACAGCCTAACAACCTACCTCTTTGGGTACAAAATAGAGATACTGTAATTGAGTACAGCAAGCACGCCGAATGGCGCTATCAGACACCCCCAGATTATACCCGTTCTAAAGAAAATCTAGCCCAAGAAAGTACCTGTAATCACGCAGAAGGTTCACTAGAAGCTATTGTACAGAATTTAGTGAGAACCTTTGAAATGGAGGTATCTTTTAAGAGTAACCCTAAACAGTGGTTAGCTGTTGTGCAGGATAAGTTTCGCGTCAGTACAAATGGGGGACAAGAGTTTACAGCCACAGATGTATACACCCAGGGTACTTATAACACATTTATGGCTGATTCTGAACATTACAAAGCTTCAGAAGAAACTTTTGAATCATCAGCGAAACTTTTTCATAGTACCTTTCCTCAAGGTTTTCCTTGGGAACTGCTTGAAGTTTACTCAGGTCCACCAGTGGTTACATTTAAGTGGAGACACTGGGGACATTTTCGTGGTCCATATAAAGACTTTGCACCCACAGGGGAAACAGTAGAAATTGTCGGTATCAGTGTAGCTCGTGTTACCGATGATTTGAAGATTATCTCTTTGGAACACTATTTTGACAACAACCTGTTTTTAGAGAAATTGACAGCAGGTGGCAAAATGGAAAATGCTGCCAATAGTGAAAATAAGAGTAGTGGTTGTCCTTTTGGTTCTTGGTTCAAGGGCGTGAAGAAAAGTTAACCTATTAGGGTACAGTGTTGCTGCTGTACCCTATAAATTATTAGATAGTGACTCAAGGATGAAAATGACAACATACTATTACGTTTTAGCTAGTCAACACTTTTTACTAGAAGAAGAACCTCTAGAGGAAGTTCTCAAAGAACGTACCCGTAACTACCACGAACAAGAAAAAGAAATAGATTTTTGGTTAGTGAAAAACCCAGCTTTCCTGGAAGCACCGGAAATGGCAGCAAATAAAGCTAAATGTCCTAAACCTCCGGTAGCAATTATTTCTACCAATTCTCAATTTATTACTTGGTTAAAATTACGTTTAGAGTATGTCATCACTGGAGAATTTCCTGCTCCTTCGGCAACAATTCCTAATCCTTTGGCATCTTTAACAACTGTGTCTTAATGAAGGCAGGGGGCAGGAGGCAGGAAAGGCAGGAGGCGCAGAGGGAGCAGGGGAGGCAGGAAAGGCAGGGGGAAGAATATTAACTTTTGCCTTTTGTTCCTTATTCCCTATTCCCTATTCCCTATTCCCTATTTCCTGAAATAAGTTATAAATTATACAATATTAGGTATACACCAAATGTTTTTACCAAAAGTTCATTATTTACCAAGTGCTTTATTATTAGCAGTAGCTCCAATAATTGCAGGTATTAGTCCTGTTTTATCCCAACAAACCATTCCTGCTTGTCAACCTCCCAGTGCGGGGGAATATCTGTTGTTGGTTGTTAGTCCTACGGTTAATAATCAACAGCAGTTACGTAGTGCCTTACCATCTGACCTAAAAACTGTTACTTGTAAATATCTGAATGAAACAGTAACGCGAGTTGGTGGTTTTAACAAGATTGAAGATGCTAACCGTTGGGCAAGATATGTTAACAACGTTGTTGGCTTGTCTGCTATTATTACGACTCGACCAACAGCAGCAACAGCACCAACAACAGCAACGGTAACACCAGCAATAATCCCATCAGCAACTCTACCAAATCAGACAGTTAGTTATAACCCCAGAGTTTTGGGAGAAGGTTTTGCTGTGTTGGTAGATTATTTCAACCGCCCGGAACTAGCCAAAAATGTACAAAGAACGGTAGGAGGTAATGTTGGTTTAGTTTCCTATGGACAACGCCCCTATCTACTGGCTGTTTATACTACCAACCAAACAGAGGCATACAGGACATTGCAAAAACTGACGGAGAATGGTTTTTTTGCCCTGTTAGCAGATGGTAGAAAAGTCATGTTACTGCGTTCAGTTGTCACAGTAAGGTGATTGGTGATTGGTGATTGGTGATTGGGACAAATATAATTAATTACCTATTACCCATTACCCATTACCCATTACCTATTACCCATTACCCATTACCTATTACCTATTACCTATTACCTATTCTCTCTTCCCTTCTTACTGTCAACTGTCAACTGTCACCTGTCACCTGTCACCTGTCACCTTACTAATAAGCGGCTTTAGCTAACCAGGAAATGGTGACACCTAAAACTGAACCAGCTATGACTTGAACTGGTGTATGTCCGAGTAGTTCTTTGAGACGGTCTTGGAAAAAGTCTGGTTTTTCATGAAATAATTCATCAATCATTTGATTGAGTATGCGAGCTTGCTTACCTGCTGCTTGGCGAACTCCAGCTGCATCGTACATAACAATGATGGCAAATACCGCAGCTACAGCAAAATCTGGAGATGACCAACCGATAGTTTGCCCAACTCCTGTGGCTAAAGCTGTGACTAAAGCTGAATGGGCGCTAGGCATACCTCCGGTAGTCACTAAGACACGCAGATCCACTTTTTGATGTTTGATGACTTCAACGATGAGTTTTAATCCTTGAGCAACAAAACAAGCCACAAGTGCAACCAGTAGCACCCGGTTGTTGAAAATGTCGCATAAGTCCTGCATGGTTTTTTGGTTAGGTGATTGAATAAGAGCAGCACTTGTGTGTTGAGGAACAGTTTTTTAGCAGTTAGCCGTCAGCTTTCAGTCTTCAGCTTTCAGCCATTAGCAGTATAACAGGTGACAGGTGACAGGTGACAGGTGACAGAGTATAAAGTCTGTATGTGTTTAAGTTTTATCATCTGTTCATGAAGTACAACCTTGACCGTCGCCATAACATGATTGTGGTGGATGATTTTGTAACTAAAGTTTGGCAATTTTGTGGTTGTAATTTTAAATTTGAGATTGTGCAATCCAAAATCCAAAATCCAAAATCCAAAATCCAAAATCCAAAAATCCAAAATTCTCCCTAGTGATTGCGATTGATAATAAAGTGAGCGATCGCCTGTAGGGGTACTGCTTTTTCACCAAAACTTTCTAGTTCTGCACAAGCTTCTTCAACTAGCTGTTGTGCTTTAGCGCGTGATTCTTCAATTCCCCATAAGCTGGGATAGGTAACTTTTTGTGCTGTAAGGTCTTTACCTGCGGTTTTACCTAGTTGTTCTTGAGTAGCGGTTATATCCAGAATATCATCAATGATTTGGAAGGCTAGACCAATATTTTGAGAATAACGAGTTAATTTTTGTACATCTTCTGGGGATGCGCCGGCGATTATTCCCCCACACACTACACAAGCTTCTAACAGAGCGGCTGTTTTGTGGTTATGAATAAAATTCAAAGTTTCTAGGGAAATATCTGATTTTCCTTCTGATTCTAAATCTACCACTTGACCACCAACTAAACCGGCAGCACCTAAAGCCTTACCGAGACGGGCAATTACTTGTAAAGTTCTTTGTGTAGGGACATTTTCGGGGGTTTGGGAGGCTACGAACTCAAAAGCCAATGCTAACAAGCCATCCCCGGCTAAAATGGCGATATCTTCGCCGTAGACTTTATGATTTGTCAACTTACCACGACGGTAATCATCATTATCCATTGCGGGTAAGTCATCATGAATTAGAGACATGGTGTGGATCATTTCCACAGCACAAGCTGTTGGCATGGACATTTCAATAGTGCCACCGATCATTTCACAGGTAGCAAGGCATAGGATAGGACGTACACGCTTACCTCCGGCTAAGAGCGAATAACGCATAGCTTCGTAAATTTTCTCTGGATAAACCACGGGAATAGATTGATCCAAAGCAGTATCACAAAGCTTTTGTCGTTCTTTGAGATAGGCAGCGAGGTTAAACTGGACTGGTTCTGATGTCTTTTGAAAATTATCCGTTGCTACCATAACTGAGAATTCCTAAAGTTTTCGATTGATGCTGATCTGTGTGACAATTTTACGGTGTAGAGGAGCAGAAACACTCACTTCTCGATTTTGGATTTTGGATTTTGGATTTTGGATTTTGGATTTTAGTTAGATTCCATAAATCTGAAATTTGCTTAGTTACTGTTTGTCCGCAAATAGCTAGAGACGGTATTTTGCAGTAACATGGCGACTGTCATTGGACCAATACCACCAGGAACAGGGGTAATATATTCTGCCACATTAGCAGTTGGCGCAAAATCAATATCGCCCACTAAACGACTTTTACCACTGCTATCGGTGACGCGATTTATTCCCACATCTACCACAACAGCGCCTGGTTTCACCATGTCGGCAGTGATTAATCCGGGAATACCTGCTGCTGCAACGAGAATATCGGCGTTTTGGGTGATGGTTTTGAGGTTTTGGGTGCGGGAGTGGGCAATGGTAACTGTAGCATCAGCATCTAATAGCATTAACGCCATTGGCTTACCCACTAAGATACTACGTCCTACTACTACTGCTTGTTTTCCCACCAGGGGAATTTTATATTCTTCTAGTAGTCGCATTACTCCCGCTGGGGTGCAACTGCGTAAACCTGCCTCACTTCGCACCAAACGCCCTAAGTTCACTGGGTGGAGTCCATCAGCGTCTTTATCTGGGGCGATTTTATGTAAAAGACTTATAGCATCCAAATGATTAGGTAGGGGTAACTGTACTAAAATTCCATCTACCCGTTGATCTTGGTTAAGTTCTGCAATGACTTCCTCTAGTTCAGTTTGGTTGGTGTGGGTGGGAAAATGTTTACCAAAAGAAGCAATCCCCACTTTAGCACAAGCTTTTTCTTTGTTGCTGACATAAGCTGCTGAGGCAGGGTTATCTCCCACCATCAACACTGCTAAACCAGGAGGTCGGCCAATTTTCGGTTGTACTTCTGCGATGGTGGCAGCTAATTCTTTCTGAATTTTAGCGGCTAATGCTTTACCATCAAGGATTTTCGCTGTTTTTGTTTCCATTGTCATTAGTTATTAGTTATTAGTTATTAGTTATTGGGGACTGGGGACTGGGGACTGGGGAGAAATATTTACCTCCTGCCTCTTGCCTCTTGCCTTTTGCCTTTTTACTGTCACCAATCACCAATCACCAGTCGCCTATTGCCTTAACTATTTTCTCAGATTAACTGCGTCAACTGAAGGATAAAGAATAAAAGGATGACCTCAAGCCTTTTTTTATCAGTGCAACATAGATAGTACTAATAGAAACTTGAAGAAACTGGTAACAAGGTAAGGATTAATGCAAAAATTCTCTCAATTGCGTGCTGTTCAACAACAAATACAACGTACTTCCTTGAAATCTTTTCATCAAGGATTAGCCTTTTTTTTGGTAGTGGGACTGTGTAGTTGTGCTAATGGTAAACCTGGGGAAATGAATTTACAAAATCTGAGGATTGGCGCAAATGTTACACCAATTCAGGAAATTAAACCAGCGCAGGATAATCAAGCTACTGTTTACATCCAAGGAAAGATAGAAAAATACGCTCCTTTGCTCAAGCAGCAAGCATATCAAATTGCTGATGCCACTGGTAAAATTTGGGTTGTAACTAATCAAAGTAATTTAAAGGTGGGACAAGAGGTAGTATTAAAGGGTAAGGTAAAATACAAAAGTATTCCTTTGGGTGGTCAGGAGTTTGGGGAAGTTTACTTAGAGGAGGAATAATATATGAATGATCAAATTCCACAAGTAGCGATTGTTATTCTCTACCAAGACAATAAATATCTCATGCAGCTACGGGACAATATCCCCACCATAGCTGCTGCTGGGTGTTGGGGTTTATTCGGTGGACATTTAGAAGCTGATGAAACCCCAGAAATAGCACTGGTGCGGGAAGTAAAAGAAGAAATTGGTTATGAGTTACCTTATTTTGCTAAATTTGGAATTTATCCCGATGAGAGAGTTATTCGTCATGTTTTTGAAGCACCATTATTAGTAGGATTAGAGCAATTGGTTTTAAATGAAGGTTGGGATATGGGATTATTAACAAGGGAAGATATTGAAAGGGGTAGTTGTTATTCGGCAATAGCTGGAGAATTTAGACCTTTAGGTATTCCTCACCAAAAAATTATGCTGGATTTTATAGTAGGTGACAGGTGACAGGTGACAGGTGACAGGTGACAGAAGAAATTATTTAGAAATTGTAGAGAGAATCATTATAGTATTTTATGCAAATAGTAAATAAATTTCCCCGCTGGTTAACTTTTGGTTTGGCTTTTCCTCTCATCATTCTGAACGGATGGTTATTAATTCAGGTTGTCCAATATTTTCAACCTTTGGTAAGCGTTGTTTCTGTCGCTATTTTGCTATCTTTTGTTTTAAACTATCCCATCAATTTTTTTCATAAACGGGGAATACCACGTAATTTAGCAATTGTGGGAGTTTTACTATTAGCAGTATTTATTTTAGGGGCTGTAGGTGTAATTTTAGTCCCGTTAATTTTCCAGCAACTTAATGAATTAGTGAATATTCTCCCTGCTTGGATTGATTCGGGAACTGAACAATTACAAGCTTTTTTGAATTGGGCAGCTACACAACAAGATTTACCTGTGAATATTATTGGTATAGCTACACAATTACTGGAAAAAATCTCTAATCAATTTCAATCCTTTACTGGTAAAATCCTGGGTTTAGCATTTGATACTATTGGATTTTTACTAAATTTAATTCTAGCCATTGTTTTAACAATTTACCTAATTTTAAATGGTGAAAAATTGTGGGATGGAATTTATCAATGGTTTCCCAGTTATATTAGCATAAAAGTGAGAGCATTACTAAAAGAAGATTTCCAAAATTATTTTATTGGACAAGCGACTTTAGGAGCAATTTTAGCAGTAACAGTTACTTTAGCATTTGTGGCTTTAAGGATTCCTTTGGCGTTATTATTTGGTATTGCAATTGGGTTTTTCTCTCTTTTCCCTTTTGGTACGGGAATAGGTATTGGTATTGTGAGTTTGTTGGTAGCTTTAGAGAACTTTTGGGAAGGGGTAGAAGTTGCAGCAATAGCGGTGACTATTGATCAAATTAATTCTAATATTGTTGCACCGAGATTGTTAGGAAATTTAACAGGTTTAAATCCGGTTTGGGTGGTAATTTCTTTATTAATTGGGGCAAAATTAGGTGGGGTTTTAGGTTTGTTGGTGGCTATTCCTATCGCTAGTTTTATTAAGGATATTGCTGATAGTTGGAAAGCGGGGGAGTTGAAGAAAGTGGATAATGTTGATGGTATTGTGGGTGAAGTAAAGTCCAGTTTAGAGGTAAGGTGAGATTTGTTTGAGGATAAAAAAGTGTGATTTTTTGTTAATCTCTTGAGTAGAGGCGCTTTTCGTAATGCTTCATCATTTTATATCCATGATTCTAGGGAAAAATTCTCTACTTCATGAATGCGCCTAAAATCGCTATCAGCAGAAACTAGAGTAAGATTGTATTGAATAGCTGTTGCTGCTATCCAAAGATCATGATCACTAAATCCCAGATTTTCAATTTTGAAACTACGACGTTTGCTTTTTTCTTTGGGTGCAAAATAATTAAAAACAGATGCTTTGAGACGACTGTAAATAATAGCTGTTTCTTCATCCAGAAAATACAGATCGACTTGAGATAAAAATTTCTGAACTGCACTAAGATTTTGATATTTTAGTTCTGATTTTTCTGTCATATATAGCAGTTCAGAATATGTTATAATACTCACACCAATTGTTAAACCAGCATAGGATTTTAAGATATTGGTAACTTGAGGATTACCGTTGATAATGTAACTACAGTGGTTAGTATCCAGTAAATAAGACATAGATAGTAATAAAAATTAAAACTGCGTTTGAGAACGGGTTTCTTCAACAAAACGCAAACAATCTTCTAAATCATCACCTTGCCAAGTTCCCGCATACTGTAACAAATCACCTGCTTTTTTGCCTCTTTTTATAGGAGAAATACGGCGTAATTGCTTTTGGTTTACGGTGTTTTTGGTGAGGAGAGAGTCGAGAAATTCACTTAATAAGGAAAGTTGTTCTGGTGGAAGTTGGGATATTTGTTGTTGAATTTTTTCATGTATTTCTAAATCTGTCATTTTTACCTCAGTTTGTTAGTCTAATGATTGTATTTAATTCCTAGCATAACCTAAAAATGGAACATTTTTGTTGTTTCATAATTAATGTAACTAACCAGTAATTACCTTTTTATCAAGACGTTCAGCAAGCCATAATTTAATTATAGAATCAGAAGTTACACCTAAACGTTTTGCTTCTTTTTCTAACGCTTCTATCATCCACACAGGAAAATCAATATTCACTCTTTTTTGTTCATAACTGGGACGACGTGCTTGAGATAAGTCTAAAAACTCAGTGATATCTTCATCATTATCAAATTTAGTATCAAATTCTTCAGCTTTCATAAATATTTACCTCTTCAGTACGAGAACGACGAACAGAAATAATCCTTATTTTATCACTACGATAGGTAATGACTGCTGACCAATGTTTATCACCTATTTTACCAATAACTAAAAATCTAGTTTCATCGGTTGTGCGTGCGGGTATTTCTACACGGTGTATATCATTCCACAGTTTTTGTGCTTCAATAAAATCAAGTTATGTTTAATTTTATTTGTTTCACTTTTGTTAGGATCAAATTCAAATTTCATAACTATCGCCTTTTTAAAACCCTAACATCAAAAATTACTGGTTCAACTAACAATGCAGAATCAAAACAGAGAAAAATTAAAATTTACTTGTGCAAAGATTTTAAACATTTCTTAAAAACACAGATGGATCAACATGAAAGAAATCACTAAGTTTTTCAATGTGTTCAATGGTGAGGGGTTGTTTTCCTGCTATAACATCAGATAATATAGTTTCATCTTCAAAAATTGACATTAAATCTGTAGATTGTAAATTCAATTCTTCTATTAATGCTTTCAATAATTCTACTCCATAAATGTCACGAATGGGATAATTTTGATCCTCATATTCAGATACAACTAATCCTAATAAATGTAGATAATCTCGTTCATCAGGAGTTAGATTTTCTTGATCTAATAATTCATCAATGATATTTTGAGTTCTGGTTAATTCTTCCTCAGATGTGATTTTTCTGGGTGGAAAAGAGGTAATTAATTCTAAGTATGTTTTAGGTGTACCAAGGGTCTTGTTTCCAGTTTTGTTTATCATATTCTGCATGGGTAAGGATATGGCGAATATACACTTCTTGATATTGATAGTCTACTAATGCAATTAGTCGGTAATTATTACCACTAATATTAAAAACAGTAAAATTACCAACTAAATCAGCAGATGGAAATACTTGACGTAATTGAACAAAGTTTTCCCATTTAGCTTTACTAACAATTTTATACCATGTTTCTAAATTTGATTCAGCTTTGGGATGCTGTTGAGAAAATTCTTTTATTCTTTTTTTGCTGATAATGTGCATATTATTACTCATCCATTAAATCAGCAATTAGGCGATCGCAAATATCTTGCCATAGGGTTAAATGTTGTTGAAAGTTGAGAATAACAGCTATTTTTTGACCTTGACTATCAGTTAAAAACTGAATATTTTCCAGTTCAGGATATTGGTTAATGACTGTTTCCCAAAGTGTTTGATGGGGTTGTAGGTCTATAAATACTCCTGTTCTTTTATTTTGTTGGTCTGTTAAAAATTGAATACCTGGTAATTGAGGTAAGTTATTATTTTGATATTTTTGATAATATTTACCTCTAACTCCTGTACTGAAATTATATTCTTCTAACAACATTCGGCTATTTTCTGATAAACAACATTAATTTTCGGTTGAGATTTATCCGTTTGTTGATTTGTTACCATGATTTCTACATTTTGTCCCAATTTTATTAAATAACTTAATAAATTTTCAATGGTAAATTATTTGAGAATACCATTACTTAAATTATTCACTTGTGCAAGTTCTAAACCTAAAATTTGTCCAGTTTGTTCTGGTGTGATTTGTTGTTGTTTTAAAATATCGGCAATGACAGAAGCTAATTTAACTTTGGCTAGTTTTTCTTCTGCATTTACAAATCCTAAATCTTGAAAGATATTGCCGGAACTGATGGTATAATTTAACATAATTTTTTTACTGCGATTTACTAACTGGAACGCCCTAATTGTTTTAATAAATCATTACGATTATTGATATAAAGTTGATCATCTGGTTGAATACTAATTGCCTTTTCATAACATTTTAGTGCTTCTTCATACCTTTGTAAATTCTCTAGGCACAAACCCCGGTTATTCCAAACTTCATGATAGTCAGGTTTAATAGCAATAGCTTGATCGTAAGATGCGATCGCTTCTTCGTACCTTTCTAATTCATGTAGAGAATTACCCCTACAAAACCAAGCATCATCATAGTCAGGTTCAATAGCAATAGCTTTATCGTAACATGAAATAGCTTTTTCATACCCTTCTAATTCATGTAGTGCTGAACCCATGTAATGCCAAGCTTCATAATAGTCAGAGTTAATGGCAATTGCTTTACGAAAAGATGCGATCGCTTCTCCATAAATTTGTAACTTACATAGGAGAAGACCACTGTAACACCAAGCTTCATAGCAGTCAGGGTTGATGGCAATTGCTTTATCAAAAGATGCGATCGCTTCTCTGTAAATTTGGAACTTAAATAGGAGAAGACCTCTGTTAAACCAAGCATCATAGTAGTCAGGTTTAATAGCAATAGCTTTATCGTAAGATGAAATAGCTTTTTCATACCTTTCTAATTCATCTAGTGCTGAACCCCTGTAAAACCAAGCATCATAGTAGTCAGGTTTAATAGCAATAGCTTTATCGTAAGATGCGATCGCTTCTTCGTATTTTTCTAAGTCATGTAGGGAAAGACCCCTGTAAAACCAAGCATCATAGTAGTCAGGTTTAATAGCAATAGCTCTATCATAAGATGCGATCGCTTCTTCGTATTTTTCTAATAAAGATAGGGAAATACCCCGGTTATTCCAAACTTCATGATCGTCAGGTTCAATAGCAATAGCTTTATCATAAGATGCGATTGCTTCTTCGTATTTTTCTAATTCATGTAGGGAATTACCCCGGTTATTCCAAGCATCATAATCGTCAGGTTCAATAGCAATAACTTTATCGTAAGATGCGATCGCTTCTCTGTACCTTTGTAATTCTTCTAGTACAATACCCCTGTTAAACCAAGCATGAGTATAGTCAGGTTGAATGGCAATTGCTTTATCAAAAGATGAAATCGCTTCTTCTTCCCTCTGCAAATAGCATAGGGCAAGACCTCGCTTAGACCAAGATTCATAGTAATTGGGTTGAATAGCAATAGCTTTATCGTAAGATGATATCGCTTCTTTATACTTTTCTAATCTACCTAGTGCATTACCTCTATCATTCCAAAAATTAGGATTATTAGGTTGAATAGCAATTGCCTTATCAAAGTATGAAATTGCTTCTTCATACCTTTCTAGATCAAATAATTTAACTCCTTGTTCAAACCAATATTCACTGGACTGATTTTGTGTTAATGACTGTCTATTCTGTTGTTTAACAGTTGAAAAAACTTGATTTAATTCTTCTAATGCTTCCTTGGCAACTTTATAACGTTGTCGCCAATCATAACGCACCATTTTATTAATAAAATTCTCTAATTGATGACTAACTAAAACCAAATTAGTCCAAATGATTTCTCCTTCCTCATCTTCTGATAATGTATTCAGAGAAATTCCAGTTAATCCTTCAATTGCCGTCATACCCAAAGCATAAATATCACTACTATATTTAGGCTTACCAAAACCCTGTTCTGGTGGCATATATCCATGTGTACCAACACCTACAGTTTTACTGGTAAACCCTGATTTCATGGCAATAGTAGTATTAATTTGTTTCACAACCCCAAAATCAATTAATACTAACTTCCCATCTTTACGTCGCATAATATTGTCTGGTTTAATATCCCTATGAATAACTCTGTTGTCATGGACATAAACCAATATTTCTAAAACATCTCGTAAAAGTTGAATTACTTCTCCTTCACCCAACTTTTTACCAGGAGATATTTCATTAGTTAAATCATTACCTTCAATAAATTCTTGAATCAAATAAAAATCTTGACCTTCCTGAAAATAAGCATATAATTTAGGAATTTGATCGTGATTTTGTCCTAATTGATATAATATTTGTGCTTCCTGTTCAAATAAACGGACACTATCTGGGGTAATTATTGTTGGGTGCAGCTTTTTAACCACACAAACTGGTTTAGGAGTAACAGGAATATCTAAATCTGCTGCAAGGTAAGTTTCCCCAAACCCACCTGCACCTAGTTGTTCGATAATCTGGTAACGTTGACGGAGAATCTTACCAATCATAAGATGTTATCTTTCTAACCCTGTTTCCATCTATAATAACCGATAATCTCTCTTTGTGTCTCTCTCTGCGGCTCTGCGTCTCTGCGTGAGAAAAAAATTAAACAACTTAAAGCGATCGCCCCCATTACCCCATAAAATCATCAACTATGTTTTTAAATAAGCATTATTATGTAACTATTTGTTATAATAGATAGAAATGCTATCAAAAAAACATATACTTAAAGATTAGTAGTAACAGTATAAACCAGAAACACTGACATAGAATAAAAACAATTTGATTTATATTACAATTATTAAATCACTAAAATATATTTGGTGTTAATTATGCTAAAAAAACTCATTCTCGAAAATTGGAAAAGTTTCCGTTATGCTGAACTTCCCCTTGATCCTTTAACTGTACTTATTGGAACTAATGCAAGTGGTAAATCTAATGTTGTTGAAGCTTTGGAATTTTTACAAAGAATAGCTAATGGTGAAAATATTGAAACAGCTTTAGCAGGAGATAAAACACTTCCTGCTATTCGTGGTGGTGTAGAATGGGCTGCAAGAAAAGGTGAAAATGAGTTTATATTAACAATAATAATTGAGGGTGAATATAAAAATCAAGATCATACTTACAGGATTAAAATACAAACGAACCCAGCATTGAATATATTATTAGAATGTATTGATACTAATACTTATGAGCCAGATAATCAAGACATTATTAACTTTAATTATACACTGCAAGCGGAATCATCGGAAAGAAAACAGCATAAAAATAACGAACAAAAAATTAGTGAATATATCGAAGGAGAACCCTATGATGTAATTGCATTTACAAAAGGATTTAAAAGTTCAAGTCTATTATTGTTTAATGAAAATAATGAACCTAAGTTTCAAAGACCTCATAGTGTTGTAAATATAGTTTTTTTAAGCCTAAAAAATATATTAACTTTCAATCCTATTCCATCTACTATGCGTAATTATTCCCGACTTTCTGAAAACCTAGAAAGTGATGCTTCCAATATTGCTGGAGTTTTAGCAGCATTACCAGAGGACAAAAAAGCAGAAGTTGAAAACACCCTATCTGAATATATTAAATATTTACCAGAAGGTGATATTAAAAAAGTATGGTCTGAACCAGTAGGAAGACTAAAAACAGATGCAATGCTGTACTGTCAAGAAGAATGGAAACCAGGAGAAATTACAGAAATTGATGCTAGAAGTATGTCAGATGGAACATTGCGATTTTTAGCAATTCTCACAGCATTATTAACCCGTCCCGAAGGTAGTCAAATTGTTATAGAAGAAATAGATAATGGTTTACATCCTTCCCGTGCAGCATTATTAGTAAAAATATTAAAAGAAATTGGCAGTAAACGTAATATTGATATTTTATTAACCACCCATAACCCAGCTTTACTAGATGCTTTTGGTTCGGAAATAGTGCCTTTTGTAGTTGTTGCACATCGAGATTCAGAAACCGGAGAAAGTAAACTTACCTTATTAGAAGATATTGAAAACTTCCCTAAATTATTTGCTTCCTACTCCTTGGGACAAATGACAACAAAAGGCGCAATTGAACGTAGTCTTTCTCATGGTGCATAATTGGGGGAGTAATTTAAAAAAATGAGAAAAGTTTTATTAATAGATACATCTTTATTATGTGTTTGGTTAAAAGTTCCAGGTAAAGAAACTGCGGGTAATAATAAATGGGATTTTAAAAGTGTTGATGATAAAATCAAATTAGAAATAGAAAAAGGAACAACTTTGGTACTTCCTTTAGCTACCGTTATCGAAACCGGAAATCACATTGCACAAGCGAAAACCGGCGATAAATGGACATCGGCGGAAAAATTTGCAGAAATTATGATTTTTGCTGCTGATGAAACAAGTCCTTGGGCTGCTTTTCGTGAACAAATTGTATTATGGGAAACAGAAGAATTAAAAAAATTAGCAGCTACATTTCCCAACCAAGCTGTACAAAACACCTCTATGGGTGATGCTAGTATAGTAGTCTTAGGTTGGTATTATTATAGTCAAAAAGGGTTTCATGTAGAATTTCTCACAGATGATGAAAAATTGAAATCTCAAGAACCACCACCACCAACCACACCCACCCGTCGCAGCAGTCGCAGACAATAACAATATCTCTCTTTGCGTCTTTGCGTCTTTGCGTGAGAAATAAAAACTAAACATCAACAACTTAAAGCGATCGCCCCCATTATCCCATAAACTATACTTCAGCAGGTTCTTTCACTGTTGACAACCACCGACTATAAGCCACTTCATCACCAGCAAAAGAATCAACAGATACCTGTCTTTCTGGCATAGGTTGTAAAGGAGCATTGATAGGTGAATATTTACAATAACAAATAACAATCATATCAAAACCCATACCCACAGGAATATCAGGAGTATACGTTTCTACATTAGTTACTTCCCAATCACTGAGACGATAATGGGTTTTTGCTTCTGGATATTGTGGATCAGCAAACTGATCAACACGAATAAACTCTGGTAGACGATATCCGGGTTCTGGTAATGGTTGATCTGAACAATCATAATGTTCAGCTAAAGTTTTAGTTAAAGAACCTGTATGAGCATATTTTCTATCTTGCCATCCCGGTTGACGCTTCTCAGCCCGAAAAACAATCCACTTACGCATTATTCTTACTCCTCATCAGTGTCATAATAAGACTGTGGAAATTCAGTTTTACCCTCAAACACACAATCTACAGGTAAAATATCGTTACCCGTTTTCTCCATATCAACCAATTTCCAACCGTATTTCTCAGACATCTCTATGGCTAACGCCACGCTTCGCTATCACAACAGTCTTCATCTGCTGCTGCATGACGAGATTTGTTCTCTTCTTCGTCGTACCTTGATTTTGGCATATCTGTATATTAATTCTTGCTCCAAAAAAATCAAACTAACTTATCCCATAGTAGTACCACTATAAACCTAAGTCAATTAAAAGTAGTTTTACAGTAGATGTATATTTCACGAAAGTAGAACAGTAAAATAATAAAGTAGCGTCAGTAATCACCGTGGCAACCGACAAAATCCGAGTATCAACCTATATACAACAAACCCTGAAAGAAGAAGCCGAAAAAGTAGCCGATCGCCAGGGTAGATCCTTGAGTAACTATATCGAACAACTAATAAAACAAGATGTAGCCAGAGCAAAAAGAGAAGGAGAAATACAGTAATATAAATTACAGAGCTAAATTACAATTTTCCTTCTCTTTGGATCAGAAGCGATCGCCCTCTTTAATCAACATCCAGTTATGATCGAATAATGTAAAATTTAACCAAATAATCTAAACTAAAAATCTATGAAAACTTTCACCGCAATTATTGAAAGAGACGAACAAACAAAACTTTATGTAGGTTATGTTCCAGGTTTTCCAGGAGCGCATTCTCAAGGAGAAACATTAGACGAATTACAGCAAAATTTACGTGAAGTAATTAAAATGCTGCTTGAAGACAAATAACCCTTATTAAAATCATAATCTTTCTTTTCCTCTCTGCGCCTCTGCGTGATAAAAAAAATTAAAAAACCTTAAACAACCACCCCACCTCACGCTATCATCAAAAATAGTGCCAAAAACCGCAGCATCTACCATGACCACACCAGAACCCCAGCAACCAAACACACCTCTCAGCGATACAAGACTGGTAGAAGACCGCAGCAAGCTGAGTAAAATGTATCAGCACTACGTAGAAATGAAGGATAAATACCCCCATGCGTTGCTGCTGTATCGTGTTGGTGACTTCTTTGAAACCTTCTTTCAAGACGCTGTAACCGTTTCCAGAGAATTAGAATTAGTCCTCACCAGTAAACACGGGGGTGATGTGGGTCGGGTAGCTATGACAGGTGTACCTCATCACGCATGGGAACGATATACAACCATGTTAGTAGAAAAAGGTTATGCTGTAGTTATTTGTGATCAAGTTGAAGACGCATCAGAAGCAGTAGGTTTAGTGAAACGGGAAGTTACCCGCATCCTCACACCGGGAACTTTGTTAGAAGAAGGAATGCTCAAAGCCAGTCGCAATAATTACTTGGCGGCTGTGGTCATTGCGGTGAATCATTGGGGTTTAGCTTATGCTGATATATCAACTGGGGAATTTCTCACCACTCAAGGCAGTGATTTAGAACACCTCACTCAAGAATTAATGAGGTTACAACCTTCTGAAGTGCTTTTCCCCACCAATGCACCGAATTTAGGTACTTTACTACGTCCGGGGGAAACTTCCCCTTCCCTTCCTCAGTGTTTACCACCCACATTTTGTTATAGTTTGCGATCGCAACTTCCCTTTTCTCAAGCCGAAGCCAGAAGTAAAATATTGCAGAAATTCAAATTGCGATCGCTCGAAGGTATCGGTTGTGAACATCTCCCCCTTGCTGTCCGCGCTGCTGGTGGACTGTTGGAATATCTGGAAGATACCCAAAAACAAAACCCCGTATCTCTGCAATTATTACGCACCTATACTTTAACCGATTATCTGATCGTAGATCATCAAACCCGTCGCAACCTGGAAATTACCCAAACTGTCCGCGATGGCACATTTCACGGTTCTTTATTATGGGCTTTGAACCGAACCAGCACCGCTATGGGGAGTCGGGCGTTAAGAAGATGGTTGTTACAACCGCTACTTGATATCAAAGGTATTAAAGCTAGACAAGATAGTATTCAGGAATTAGTTGAGAATACACCTTTACGACAAGATTTACGAACATTATTAAGGAAAATATACGATTTAGAAAGGTTAGCAGGTCGCGCAGGTTCAGGAAGGGCAAATGCACGGGATTTAGTCGCGTTAGCTGATTCTATCTCTCTTTTACCTGAATTAGCTAACATAGCAGCAGAAGGGCGATCGCCTTTTTTAAAAGCTTTGCAAAAAGTACCTCCCGTACTGGAAGAATTAGCAAAAAAAATACAATTGCACATCGTAGAATCACCACCTAATCATTTAAAGGAAGGCGGTTTAATTCGTCCTGGTATAAATCCCCTATTGGATGAAAGAAAAGCAACAGTAGAAGCAGATCAACAATGGATCGCAACGTTAGAAGTTGATGAAAGAGCGAGAACGAGTATTCCTAATTTAAAGGTCGGGTTTAATAAGACTTTTGGGTATTATATTAGTATTTCACGTTCTAAATCAGATCAAGTTCCTGAGAATTACATCCGTAAGCAAACGTTGACGAATGAGGAACGTTACATTACTCCTGAGTTGAAAGAGCGAGAAGCGCGGATATTAACGGCGCGAGATGACTTAAATCAGCTAGAATATGAGATTTTTGCCGCTTTACGGGATGAAGTGGCTGAACACGCGGATACCATTCGCAATATTTCCCGTGCGGTGGCTGCTGCTGATGTATTATGTGGGTTGGCTGAGTTGGCGGTACATCAGGGTTATTGTCGGCCGGAAATGGTGGAGGGACGGGAGGTTGAGGTTATTGATGGTCGTCATCCGGTGGTTGAACAATCTTTACCTTCTGGGTTTTTTGTTCCTAATTCTACTTGGTTAGGTGGGAAGAATTACGGAGAAACGAACCGCAAAGACGCGAAGGACACGAAGGAAGAAGAGAAAAGAAGAAAGAATGATACATTTTACCCTGATTTAGTTATTTTGACGGGTCCTAATGCTAGTGGTAAGAGTTGTTATTTAAGGCAGGTGGGTCTAATTCAGTTAATGGCGCAAATTGGTAGTTTTGTACCTGCTAGTTCTGCAAGGTTGGGTGTGTGCGATCGCATTTTTACCCGTGTGGGTGCTGTTGATGATTTGGCTACTGGTCAATCTACTTTTATGGTAGAAATGAATGAAACTGCTAATATTTTAAATCATGCAACTGCGAAATCTTTGATTTTGTTAGATGAAATTGGTAGGGGAACTGCAACTTTTGATGGTTTATCTATTGCTTGGGCTGTGGCAGAATATTTAGCAGTGGAGATTAAAGCTAGAACTATTTTTGCAACTCATTATCATGAGTTAAATGAGTTAGCTAGTATTATTAATAATGTGGCAAATTATCAAGTTACGGTGAAAGAATTACCTGATCAAATTATCTTTTTACATCAAGTGCAACCCGGTGGTGCTGATAAGTCCTATGGTATTGAAGCGGGAAGGTTAGCGGGTTTACCTGCGGTGGTTATCAAGCGTGCAAAACAGGTAATGGGACAAATTGAAAAACACAGTAAAATTGCTATGGGGTTACAGAATTTAGAATAATTAATATAGATCAAATTAATTATGTTCCTCGTTCCCATACAGAGTATGGGAATGTATTTTAGAAGACTCTGCCTTCAATTGCTTAAAGTCTACGACGAACAGGACGAGAGAGGGCGCGGCGGACTTCAAGAGTGGTGAAAGAACCAAGAAGCGATGAGGGTAAACGGTTGGACAGAAGTTCAATAATTTTGGCATTGATGGTATTGGCTGGAGTGTCGTCGGGAAGGTTGATGAAAATTGCTCCAGCAGTAAAGCCTTCAGTCCAACTTCTAGGATCAGCAAGTCCTCTGTCACGGGTGATGATAATGGCATCAGCCATAATGGCAGCCTCCATCACTTCAGTATCAGGATGACCACGCAAACCGATGTCGCGCACGTCTTGTACAGAAAATCCTAAAGCAGCAATTTGAGGTGCAAGGGAACGTGGCATATTTTCATCAACTAGAAAATTCACAGCTTATGCTCCCAAAGCAGTAAATTCAGTGTGTCTAACCAAATCAGCAGCATAGCTAAGAGCCGCTTCGACTTGAGTTTTAGTGAGTTCGTATTCTTCCATAACTTCTTCTTTGCTCATGCCACCTGCAAGAGAACCAATGATAATAGAAATTGGGACACGAGTACCACTGATAACGGGTGTGCCGTGATGAATAGCAGGGTCTATGCTGATGTATGGTGAAATTTCCATAAATACCTTCTTGGTGTTTGCTGTTTCTCTATTTTGCCTTGAGATTTTGCCAAGCGATCGCTTGATAAATTCTCTTAGTGATATAACTTATAACTCTGCACCTGCAAAAATTATCCTTCCCAGTCCTGACTGGTATCACACAAAAAATCATCAGCAATAATATCATCAAATAAATAAGGACAATTTTCGGGAAAAGTTCTTAACGGTAAATTAGTTTCCCGTAAAGCTAAATCAACTCCTGCTTCAAAACCATCTAACATAGCTTCTTCCATGCGAGATTTTAAACTAGGGTTTTGTCGCAGATGTCGCAGAATAGCGCGACGTTGTTCTCTAATTGTTAAAAACCAACTGCGAGAACGGTTTTCCGGTTGATATTCCCATTTTAAGAGATGACCTAATAATACACCCAAACGACTTGCTAATTCTCGATATTCCTGCCTTCCCAAAGCTTGAATTTCCTCTTGTAAATGTTGCCAGTCTAATTCTAAAACTAGCCTTTCTTCTAAAGCTTTAGCTTGTTGTTGTGTCCAACAATAGAAGTCTTGATGATACAAAGAAGAAGATTGAGATTGCTCCATATTCAGATAATTTGATCTTCATCTGCAATGATATTTTAATTATATAACTTATATATAACTTATCCCAAATTTCTCATTTTCCCATACAATTTGTTACAATCTTATCCACCTCCTATGACAGCATATTTATCAATTGATAATTGACAATTGACAATTGATAATTGATAATTTTTTCATTTAAGGTTTAAAACCTCCCCTTACTAGCGGAAAAAAGCCAAAAATTCCACTTTTCAATCCTCCGAATTTAAGGGAGAGGTAATTGTCAATTGTTCATTGTTAATTGTCCATTATTGAAATTCCTTTCTTCCTTTGCGCCTTTGCGCCTTTGCGTGAGATAAAAAAACTTAGTCCCAGCACCCAAAAATTGCTGTAATTTTCAATTTTCAATTTTCAATTTTCAATTCCCCAAAAGTTTCCTAGCTGCTGCTAAAATCAAACGTTGTTCAGCACGAGCGATCGCTTGATAAGTCCTTTCCACCGCTTCCGGTTCTACAGAAATAGAACTAATACCCCATTCCACCAATTTATCAATAATTTCTGGATATAAAGCAGGTGCTTGACCACAAATAGAACAAGGAATACCCCCATCTTTAGCCATTTTAATTAGTTGAAAAATCGCACCCATCACCGCAGGATGACGTTCATCAAAGATACTTGCTAATTCTCCTTGTTCTCGATCCACACCTAAAATTAATTGTGTCAAGTCATTAGTACCAATAGAAATTCCCGCTACCCCAGCTTTAATATATTCAGGTAATAAAAATATTATACTCGGAACTTCTGCCATGATCCATAATTGAAAATGGGGATTTTCAGTTAAACCAGCTTCTTCAACTTGACGACGACAAAATACAAATTCTTCCACACTCCGCACAAAAGGCAACATCAAATAAATATTACTATAACCATTTTTTTGTAACCTTGCTAAAGCCTGTAATTCTAATTCAAAAACCGCCGAATTTTTCACATAACTCCAAGTACCATGTTCACCTAAAATTGAGCTTGACGAAGATTTTACATCATAATTCAATGAAGGAAAATCCTGTGATCGCCAATCTAAAGAACGATATAAAATAGGTCGAGGAGCAAAACCAATAGCAAATTTTTTAATCTCCTCAAATAAACTTTCTAATAATTCCGTTTGTCTACCATTTGAAAGCCAAATATGAGGATTTTGTCCCTGCAAAATATTCAAAATCATCAATTCTGAACGCAACAAACCCACCCCATCCACAGGTAAACCCCGTACTGTTTCAATCAAATTCGCTTGACTAAGATTAACTAATAATTGGGTAGCAATCATCGGTAATATTTTAGCATTACTCAACCCATAATGAGGTTGATTTGCATGATGATCAAATTGTTCTTTTTTATTCTCGGTTAATGAAATTTTTTCTCCATCTTTCAAGATATTACCCTCTTTTGAAGCACGATAAACTTCTCCCCTATCACCATCAAGCAAGAGACTTTCACCAGTTTGAATTAAATTAGTCGCATTTTTAGCACTGACTACAGCAGGAATACCCAACTCCCTAGCTAAAATTGCCCCATGACTGGTTAATCCTCCTCTTTCTGTAATAATACCACTAACCTGATGTAATAAAGGCAACCAATCAGGAGTAATAGCAGGAGCGATTAAAATTACTCCCTTGGGTATTTGTAAAGGTTTGGGTTGTGAACCAAGAATGACATACGCAGTAGCAGTTATCCGCCCCCTAGCCGCCCCTATTCCTTTGAGGAGCAAGTTAGGAATTAAAGACGGTGGAACATTAACTTGAGTAATGTAAAGTTTTGGGGTAGGAATATTAATTGTAATTGTCCATTTTATTGTTAATTTTGTCCCTATTTCACTAAATAATTGATTGCCTAAAATAATGATTTGTTGTAGCAATTCTTCTGGAAGTGCATACTTCTTTTGTTGTTCCTCACTGAGCAGATAGGAGAATAAACAATTATGATCTGTGATTAATCTAGATTGTAATTCTTCAGCAGTCACAGATATAGGATCATGTACAGAATAGGCGAGAATTTTATTTCCTAATTGTTGTTCTTGAATAACTTCGGTGTTTTCTTCAATGTAGTAAACATCTGGTAATACTTCACCCTTGTTAATAGCTATTCCTAATCCATAAGTTGCTTCTATTTCTGCTCCTGATGTATCAGCTTGGAATGAACCAGAGGCGATCGCATTTTCTACCGGTTGCACTAATACCGCAAAATTAATGTGTTGTAAATTAATGCCCACGCTCTGCCAATATAGTAAACTTCTAGCACGAAACAACTGACTCCAAGTTTGTTTTAAACCTTCAACTATAGCTTCCTCATTACAAACACAAAACACCGACTCCAGCAACCCAGAAATATTTCCCATCACCTGATTACCAGATGATATACTCAAACTCGGACGCAAAATTAAACATTTCCCTTCCCAGGTTTTAGCAGCTTGGAAAATCTCACTTACCCAATAATGTGGTACACTACCAGCAATAATTTCCTGACGCAAACGGCCAGCCACCTGTTGCAGTTGTTGCCAATTACTTACATCTAAATGTAGAGAAGAATAGGGTAAGTCCGCAACTAATGACTCTGAACTATTGAGAGTTTCTAGAAATTCTCGCCACACATCTGCGGAGACTACAAAACCAGGTACTACAGGATAGCCCCTTTGCATAATTTTACTCAAGTAAAACGCCTTATCCCCAACTTGGGCGCGGTCTTGTGGTTTAATGTTATCTAAGCGGTAGAGTTTATCCACTCAAGTGTTAGGTGTCATTTGTGCAAGTTTTACGTATTATTTGTCAATTATCGACCTACTGTTTTTATGGTAAGATACAAACGCTACATTTTTGATTATTTCTTTAATACACTATTTCAAAGCAATAAATATAAATATCTTATATAAATAAATATTATTAAAAATTGAGTTTTTACAATTACATTACTAATTCAAGTAAGATATAATACAGTTTTTAGCTCAATAGGGGTTGCTGAATAAAACTAAAACCTTGATAAATCAAAGGTTTGAAGTAGTCAGTGAGGAACTCCTGGAAC
Organism: Sphaerospermopsis sp. LEGE 00249; assembly: GCF_014299995.1. NCBI lineage: Bacteria > Bacillati > Cyanobacteriota > Cyanophyceae > Nostocales > Aphanizomenonaceae > Sphaerospermopsis > Sphaerospermopsis sp. LEGE 00249. The sequence continues at coordinate 52,095 of NZ_JACJUZ010000032.1, forward strand.
TTCTGACTCCTTGATTATTGTGTAGTTTTTCCGAAGGTCAGGTAAAATGGCTGAAATATTGATTTTTTCGTTGCGAACTTCGGTCGCTTACTGGGTAACGGTTTCAGGGATTTTTTACCGCTGTTGGTTAGTTGTTTCACCACTTTTTTTCCTGACCTTCGGAAACTGCCTCTGGACACTTTACTGGGTAAGGGTTTAAAATGGAGGGGTCCCCACTCGCTGGGGATATTAATTGAATGGAAACTGCTGATATTGCCCTGGTGTTAAATTATGCTTGTACTTGTCCCCACTCGCTGGGGATATTAATTGAATGGAAACGATTATGTTGGCAAGATTAATCTCAAATAATCCCTCAGGTCCCCACTCGCTGGGGATATTAATTGAATGGAAACGCATTGCCACGACTCTAAACGGACGCAGAGACAGAGTCCCCACTCGCTGGGGATATTAATTGAATGGAAACATTTAATCATATCCCAATTGAAAAATTAGAATTATCAAAGTCCCCACTCGCTGGGGATATTAATTGAATGGAAACTAGAGTCCTCTCACTGGCTTTCTAGACAAGCCTGGGGTCCCCACTCGCTGGGGATATTAATTGAATGGAAACACCTAATCGGCGTTAGCCTTGTTCATGCGAATGACAAAAGTCCCCACTCGCTGGGGATATTAATTGAATGGAAACTTCCATGAGGAATTGGAATTGACCTTCTGCCCCTTCGGTCCCCACTCGCTGGGGATATTAATTGAATGGAAACTCAATGATTGAAGGCATCTTTATACAACCTAAACTAGAGTCCCCACTCGCTGGGGATATTAATTGAATGGAAACCTAAAGATTAAACAGAAGAAGGAAAGTGTGACTGGAGTGTCCCCACTCGCTGGGGATATTAATTGAATGGAAACTTGAGAACGTGCTTCTCTGTTTTGGGTCTTCCTTCGTCCCCACTCGCTGGGGATATTAATTGAATGGAAACTAAAGAGCAGTGCCGTCGTCGCTATGTCGAGTGTGAAGACGGTCCCCACTCGCTGGGGATATTAATTGAATGGAAACAACTAAAGCACTACAGGCTATAAAATCCTTTTCAGCAAGTCCCCACTCGCTGGGGATATTAATTGAATGGAAACACAGCATTGACAACTTCAAACCATTGCCTATTAAAAATAGTCCCCACTCGCTGGGGATATTAATTGAATGGAAACGAATCAGACTTCAATAACTATACTTACGATATAGGTGAGTGTCCCCACTCGCTGGGGATATTAATTGAATGGAAACTTCAAGTGATAAGGAATGGTATCGCAACCATCCCCCGGTCCCCACTCGCTGGGGATATTATAGTAGTTTAACTTAAGAATGAGACAAAAAGAGTATAAGATTGAAGAGAGAAGGTATGGGAGTAGAAATCATGGCTTATAGTTTAGATTTAAGACAAAAAGTAATAGATTATATAGAAAATGGTG
>NZ_JACJUZ010000150.1:0-3170 GCF_014299995.1 Sphaerospermopsis sp. LEGE 00249
CAAAGGTTAGAGGCTGATAAACACAGAAATTAGTGCAAGGGTTTTGAAGGGTATACCGGAAAAAGTGTGCATTTTTGGGGATTTCAAGAGATGGCAAAGAAATTTTCAAATCTCCTCCTGACTCCTGACTCCTGACTCCTGACTCCTATGCCCTCACGGAAAGACTTTCTCAGCAAGCCCTAGTTAGACGTTTAGTTAGGCGATCGCTTTTTGATAAACTTCCTCTAAACAAGCAATTAATTCATCAACTTGAGCAGAGGTAAATAGTCCATCTGGTCCTTGGGGTGTAATATCAGTAAATGGTGATTCATAGAGTAATGCTGCATCCATGACACCATGTTCTGTGAGGTAGTTGATAATCATATCTATAAATTCTATTTGATTAGCATTAAGGTTTTTATCAGCTATAAAACTAGCTAATTCTTGTTTAGCAACTTCCCTATCTAGTCCGACTAAGGAACGCACAAATAAGCCTAGTCCTTGAGATTCTTCCTTAGCGCGGTTAATATCTTCCGTTTCTCCGATACCGCTTTCTGCTAATATTCTTTCTAACTCGGATAAGTCTGATGCGGTTAATTGTTTATTGGTTCTGAGTTTGAAAATAACTATATTATCTTGATGCCCTCTTAAAAAGGCTCTGGCTTTAGATCGGAACTTATAGAATTGATCTGTTGAGGTAAAATGAGGTAATTCTACTATAATTTCCTCACCCATTTCATCCTCAAAATTAGTATAAATGGGTTCGCGTTGTTTCTTATCAATTAAATTTACTAAACCCCGTAGACGTTTGCGGAGTGTTTCTAACATGGGTAAGGTGACATCTTGCCACCATTCGTCGCTTTGAATATCTTGAATTAATGGTAATTGTGCTTGAATTAAAGGAATATCTGGTTTTTCTTCTAGTAACCCAGCAATTGATTTCACCTGTGTTTGTAATTGTTTTAGATTGGGTTGAGATTTGACTATGGCTAGTTGTAATTTTAAGATTAATATATCAAAGCGTTTGGTTTCTTCTGCTTCTGTGGGTATTTGGGAAGGTAAACCGGCAATTTCTTGATTTAAGGTAATAATATCTTCTTGGGCTAATGATTTCCATGATTCATAATTACCATATTTTTCTACAAATTGGCGTTTTGTGCGAACTATAAAATTTTCTGTGTTCATGGCTGCCACTTCTGTATATAATAAATTAGCTATTTGATGCCGCAGTTCTGTATTTGTTTTTGGTTCTTTTGCAGATGTTTGATTTTCGTAAATTGCGGAATTATTAATAGAATTATCAACAATTGATTTATCTAATTCTGCTATTAATTCCAGGCGTTTAGTAAATAACTGCTTACTTAAAGATTTACCTATGGGTGCATCTGTGGTTTCTGGGTTGTGTTGGAAAAATTCTAAATTTTGGCAGTAGTCAAATACATAGAAAAATTGTTTATCTTGTCCTATACCAAATAAGTCAGCACAGCGACGAGTTCCCCTTCCTAACATTTGCCAGAATTTGGTTTTAGAACGCACCAATTTAAACATGACTAAATTTACTACTTCTGGTACATCTATTCCCGTATCTAACATATCTACAGAAATGGCGATATGGGGCATTTTATCTTTTTTAGAAAAGTCGTCTATAATACTTTGAGCGTATTTAGTATTAAAGGTAATGACGCGAGCAAATTCACCTTTAAATTGGGGATAGTTAATATTAAATCTGTCAGCGATAAAGTTAGCGTGAGCTTGATTTTTAGCAAAGATAATTGTTTTACCTAAGATATCACCGCCGGCAACTTTTAAACCTCTGGTCATTAAATGTTCTAAAACTTTATCTACTGTATCTTGATTAAATAACCATTGATTGACTGCTGCTGCTTCTATGGAGTCGGGGATGTTACCTGCATCATCCCATTCTATAGCATCCCATTCTTCTCTTTCTGTTTCTGATAATTGACTATAATTAATTCCTTGACGTTGGAATTTCAGGGGAATTGAGACGGCTTGAGGTGGGACTAAAAAGCCATCTTTTACCGCATCTTCTAAGCCATAGGCATCTGTAGGTACACCACTTTCTAAATCAAATAATCCGTAGGTATTGCGGTCTATTTCATCTTTGGGTGTGGCGGTTAATCCTAATAGTAAGGCATCAAAATAATTGAAGATGTGGCGATATTTTTGGAAGACGGAACGATGGGCTTCATCAACAATAATTATATCAAAATGGGCAACGCTAAACCGTTTTTCTGATTCTTTGGTATCATCAATTAATCCCATCATGGTCTGATAGGTACAAGCGAATACTCTCCCTTCTTCATCTTTTTCTGTGACGAGGTTCACTGGGGAAGCTTCTGGAAGGTGTTTTTTTAATACTTTGATGGTTTGGTCTACCAAGGCCACACGGTCGGCTAAAAATAGGGCGCGTTTGACCCAGTTACAACGCATCAGCATTTCTACTAGGGCGATCGCTGTTCTGGTTTTTCCTGCACCTGTAGCCATGACTAACAGGGTTTTGCGTTCTTTGTCGGTTTCTATAGCTTCTGTAACGCGGCGAATAGCACGGGTTTGGTAATAGCGTTCTGCTATACTGGGTTTAATATCTGCTTGGGCTAAGGATCTGCGGATGCTGCGGCGTTGGATAAGTAATTCTAATTCGGCTTTTTTGTAGAACCCTTGGACTTGTCGCGGTGGGTAGTTGGTGTCATCCCATAACCAATGTTCATAACCGTTGGTGTAGAAAATTAAGGGACGTTGGTTAAATTGTTTTTCTAAACAGTCTGCATAGAGTTTAGCCTGTTGTTGACCGTTGCGGGGGTCTTTGCGGGTACGTTTGGCTTCGACTACTGCTAGGGGTTTTCCATCATCTCCCCATAATACATAATCTACAGAGCCATTACCGGAGTTGTTGGGCATTCCTGTTACTGGATATTCACAGGAAACGTTCCCTTCGACACTTCGGCTTCGCACTTCGGCTTCGCTCAGGGAACGGCCTTCGACTTCGCTCCCTTCGACTTCGCTCCCTTCGACTTCGCTCCCTTCGGCTTCGCTCAGGGAACGGCCTTCGACTTCGCTCCCTTCGACTTCGCTCCCTTCGACTTCGCTCCCTTCGACTTCGCTCCCTTCGACTTCGCTCCCTTCGACTTCGCTCCCTTCGACTTCGCTCCCTTCGACTTCGCTCAGGGAAC
>NZ_JACJUZ010000033.1:0-53521 GCF_014299995.1 Sphaerospermopsis sp. LEGE 00249
AACTAACACGAATAACTTTCTTCCTTAACATGATCTCGACCTCAATACTATAATCATAGCATACCACGAGGAGATTTGTGGAGGTTTTACCAGAAATGTTTAGGTATATAGCCTACAGTCCCAACCCTCGCTTTTTAAGCAGAAATTGGCCACCAGCATTTACAGAATGGAGTACCAAAGCTGTCCGCGATGCTTTTTTTGCATCTCCATTATTTCCCAGACTGTTGAATAGTGATGCTGTCAAAGAGGCCATCTCTCGCGGTGTTAAAGATGGAACTTTAGCTTATGTTGGTAAAACCAGCAATGGTTATGAACCATTTTACCACCAATGCACCTTTACCTCTGCGGAGGTGGAAATTTCTGAGGATATGTTCATCATCACCCAAGAAACAGCAGCAGCTTACCAAACAGCTTTAGCTGCAAGTGTAACAGTTTCTGAAACCCCATCAACGACACCGCAAACCGAGCCAACTGGTACTTACACCCCAGCTAATACTAACAGTGGTACTGCATCTGTTACAAACACTGTAGGAGAGAAACCTGCACCCTATGATAGTAATACGAAAAAATCACAAGATGAACCAGAACCAACAAAAGAACCTGAGATTATAACCCCAGTTGCATTACCCAAATTATTAAAGTGGAGTGGTGTAATTACACCGCAAAAATGGATGAACTTTTACACGAAAGTGCTGACCAAGTTTGCTACTAATAAAGACTTAAAATTAACATTAAAAGTGGAGGTTCTAGTAGAGGGAGAAATAGCTACCCAAAAGATTGAAGAAACAAAAGTAGCTCTGTCTGAGTTGGGGCTAAATAATGATGTTGAGACTGATATACACGAAAATCGCTAAAAGAATTTTACTGTTTACTTTCATATAATGGATATGCTACCAGATAGAAAAATTACTGAGATTAACCTCAGATTTCATAAATTAGGTTGGGATAAACAAAAAAGAGAGGAATATAATTAGGGCTTGCTAAATAAATACAAAAACTCCCCGCGTCGGGGAGAGGTTTGGAGAGGGGTTTATTTATACATTAAAAACTTTTCAAACATCCTCTTACAGGAAAATTTGCTACTTTAATGTAGTTACTCAATGTAGTAACTCTTCTACTTGATGCTGACTCCACAATTTTTGATATAATCCTGGTTGTTCCACAAGTTCTGAATGTTTACCAATTTGTACAATTTTACCATGATCCATAACCATGATTCTATCAGCAGTCGCCGCTGCTGAAAGTTGATGGGTAATGAAAATCACGGTTTTCTGTTTTGTACCGCTAGAGAGATTTTTCAGAATTTGGGTAGCAGTTTGATTATCCACACTAGAAAGGGCATCATCTAAAATTAAAACTGGAGCATCAATTAACATAGCTCTAGCTAAAGATGTACGTTGTCGCTGTCCACCGGAAAGGGTAATTCCTCTTTCACCAACAATTGTTTCATATTCCTGGGGGAAATTATTAATTTCAGCGGCTATTTGAGCAAGATTAGCAACAGCTTCTACCCTTTCTTGTTCACTAATGGGGTCGCCATAACGGATATTATTTTTAATGGTGGTACTAAACAAAAAACTATCTTGAGGAACGTAAGCGATCGCCCCTCGTAAATCATTTAATGCTATTTTTGTAACATCCAAACCATCTAAAAATAACTGTTCCTCCTGAATATCCAACAACCGTGGTAAAGCATTAGCTAAAGTAGATTTTCCCGAACCAATAGCCCCGACCACTGCTACCACTTCCCCTGGTTTAATAGTAAAGTTAATATCATCTAAAGCCGGGGTATTAGCACCAGGGTAGGTGTAACTAAAATTTTTGGCTGTAACTTCACCTTTAACTGTATTTGTGGGTAGAGAAATAGCATCAGGTGGATCTTGAATTTTGGGAATGATACTAAAAATTGATTCTAACCGATCAATACTAACTTCACCTCTTTGGTAAGCAGTAATGGTAAAACCTAATAAAGCCGTGGGGAAAACTAAACGCTCTACATAAATCAATAAAGCCAAAAAATCACCCACAGCCAGATTACCAGAAGATATCCGCATAGTTCCCAACCAAATAATAATTAGGGAACTAATATTAGCTAAACCACCAATCAGAGGAAACAGAGTACTGCGGGTTTTAGCTAATGTCAAGTTGGCTGTTAATAAAGCCTGATTTTTCTTTTGAAAAGCTCGACGCTCATTTTCTTCTTGAGCGTAAATTTTAATCAAAGAAATACCACTGATATCTTCTTGGATCAGTTCGCTAATATCCGAAAGTTGTTCTTGGACAGCAGCTTGTTGTGTGCGTAGGCGATCGCTAAAAAAATGCACCAACAAAAACATAAACGGATAAACTGCCAGAGAAGCTAAAGTCAGATCCACACTAATTGATAGCATTACTGGCAGCGTCAGAGTATAAGCAAAAAAAGTATTTGCTAAACTCAATACCGCAAAACCCAACAACCGCCTGATATTGTCCACATCGCTAGTAGCCCGACTAATAAGATCACCAGAAGTATTACTGGAAAAATAAGACGGTTCTAGTTGAAGTAAATGCTCAAAAATTCGCTGTTTCAGTTCAAATTCTACCTGACGACCCACACCAAAAATCCAGATGCGGGAAGCCATACGCATCATCCACATTGCGGAACTGAGGGCAATAATGATTACTACATAACGTAGTACCTGATCCAATCTAAAAGTTGTGGAAAGTGTATCCACCCCAGAGCGAATCAGCAAAGGGATATAAACGCCCAACCCATTGACAGACAATAAGGCAATAATGCCCAAAACAGTATCCTGCCAATGGGGACGTAAGTAACTACCGAGTTTAGCAAGCCGTCGAGATTGTGCCATTTAAGCAATTTTACACTTTGTCATCCTAAATCGCAAAAGTCAAGAGGCAAGAAGCAAGAGGTTAATTTCTTCTGACTGCTGACTCCTGACTCCTGTACGGGCGAAGTAGGGGCGAAGCATTCGGAAAATAACCTGTGATAAAAATTGATAATTAGTTGCCCGAATGCTTCGCCCTTACAGGAAAATAGCCTTTTCATAAAATTGATAATTGGTCACCCGAATGCTTCGCCACTAGGACTCCTGACTCCTTGCAGTCCTGACTCCTTGCTCTCCTGATCACGAGCGCCCACGCAAGAAAACGTAAATTTGATTAAGATAACTTTCCCAAACTTGGGTTGTGAGTTGCAGAGTTTCCGCATTAGGTACAAAATCTTCTACACGCAACCCCCTTGTACTGATAGCTTGAGGATTTTGTAGTAGATAAGATGGGATGTTCACATCACCCACAGGTAAGATGCCAGCAGTCATCACATCGGAGATGGTATTGGCACTGTTAATAGTTTGGTTAATAGCTGGTACTGTTGCTACCAATGTAGGAGGAGGCAATATAGCTGCAACTGGTGATCTAACTAAAAAGTAAGCAATAGCGGGTGTACTCGACAATAACAAAATTGTCAACGCCCAACCTAACAAATATCCCCCTGGTTTTTCTATGCCACCGCCTTTAATTTTTTGGGCAGCAAGCATCAACATTAAAGTGGCTGCGCCCAGAGGTTTGAGAGGAAACGAGATAAACCGCCACAGGGATGCCACCGCAGGTTCACCAGGATTAAAAAATGCCAAAGCTAAAACAACCAGTACAATCCCTAACACAAATCGGCCAACAAAGCTTACTGTTGGGTAGAATCTTTGGAACAAAGAATAGGCAACAACGCCAATTAATAGCCACAATAAGACCCGGCTGAGTAATTGAAACATAGATTAACTCTCTAATTTTCTTGTGCGGCTAGTCTATGAGGATCAGGTATAGCAACCACCAAGGCGGTTAAAACCTCAGTGTAGTAATGGAAGTCTGGCTAAAACAGGGTGTTACTCCTGAACGGCAGTTGCTTCACTTGGGGAGACCCCAAGACCGCACTGCCTCCTCCTGACTCCTTTACGGGCGAAGCATTCGGGCGACCAATTATCAATTTTATGAAAAGGCTATTTTCTGAATGCTTCGCCCCTACGACTTCTGACTCCCGCTATAAATGGGTTTATTTTATCGTCAAACTGCAATTTATCACTGACTTAAAAATAACTCTCACCTCACGCACACAGACTACCGTCGTAGTGATTTTAGAGCAAATTTTTGACACTGAGTGTATTATTTGGAATTTTTCAAAAGACTAACCTAACACCAGTGGCATAAATTAATTGAGTAGTCGTCGTCAACTCGTTAAAAGGAACAACTATGTCAACGCAAAAACCCACCATTTTGGTAACAGGGGGAGCAGGATACATTGGTTCTCATGCTGTGAAAGCCTTACTGCAAGCGGGTTATCAAGTGTTAATCTTGGATAATCTGGTCTATGGCCATCGAGATTTGGTAGAACAGGTTTTGCAGGTAAAACTCATTGAAGGTGATATAGAAGATCGTCCCCTGTTGGATCATCTGTTTCAAACCCACAAAATTGAAGCAGTTATGCACTTTTCTGCTTATGCCTATGTGGGTGAATCCGTAACTGACCCGGACAAATATTACCGTAATAATGTTGTGGCAACTTTGACGTTATTGGAAGCGATGCTGGCAGCGTCTATTAAAAAATTTGTCTTTTCTTCTACCTGTGCCACTTACGGAGTCCCAAAATTTATCCCTATCACTGAAGATCATCCCCAAAATCCCATTAACCCCTATGGTGCTACTAAGTTAATGGTGGAAAGGATACTCTCGGATTTTGATGTTGCTTACGGTTTAAAATCTGTATGTTTCCGCTATTTTAATGCTGCTGGTGCTGATCCTAGTGGTTTATTAGGAGAGGATCATAATCCCGAAACTCATTTAATTCCTTTAGTATTACAGACAGCTTTAGGTCAACGCCAATCAATTTCTATTTTTGGTACTGATTATCCCACCCCTGATGGTACTTGTATTCGTGATTATATTCACGTTTCTGATTTAGCAGATGCCCATATTTTAGGTTTGGAATATCTGCTTAAAGGTGGTGAAAGTAATGTTTTCAATTTAGGTAATGGTAATGGTTTTTCTGTGAGAGAAGTTATTGCTGCTGCCCAGGAAGTGACAGGAATAAATATATCAGTTCAAGAATGCGATCGCCGTCCCGGTGATCCTCCTTCTCTCATTGGTAGTAGCGAAAAAGCCAGAAAAATCTTAGGTTGGCAACCTATATATCCTAATATCAAAGATATTGTCACTCACGCCTGGAACTGGCATCAAAAAAGGCATAAATAGGAGATTGGTGATTGGTGATTGGTGATTGGTGATTGGTGACAGAAAAAGGCAAAAGGCAAGAGTTTATTCTTACCAATTATCAATTATCAATTATCAATTATCAATTATCAATTATCAATTATCAATTACCCATTACCCTCTTTTCAGTGTTTTCACTACAAAAACTAAAATTCCTATAGATAAAAGTAAAATTGCCACGATAATTATAGGTTGTACAAAACCTATAACCGCATTTTGTTGTTGATTATTCTGTTGATTATCTTCAATTACATTTTCTACTACTTGTGGTGTTGCTATTGCTTTACCTGCGGCCACAGTAACTTGAAACTTTAACTCAAAAGGTCGAAAACTCTCTGCTGTTGCTGGTTTTCCACTCAGTTGCAGTTCATAAACTCCTGGTTTGGGAAAAATTATGTCTGCTCCTGGTATGCCTTGATACCGTTCAGCATCAACGGATTTTAAAGGAGGTTCAAGCAGTGCCGGTTCTTCTGGTGCATGGGGTTCTGCATAAATAGCCAACTCACAATCACACTCTTTTAAAGGTAGAACTTTACCACCTTTACGAGTCAAAGCAAACCAAGTTGCCGCAGGTTCACCAGCACGGGGATTATCATTAGGTTCAATGTGGATAGTACCGCCAATATCACCTGATATTTTGACCGTATGGGCAGAAGCAACAGGAAGAGATGTAAATGTTATAAATAGCAAAAGTAGGAATAATTTGTAATTCATAATTGAAGGCAGGAGGCAGGAGTTTTCAATTTTCAATTTTCAATTTTCAATTGATTTGTCACCTTTCTTTGGAGGAACATAGAATTTTTCTAATTTTAAAATTGACCAAAAAAAGTGCGATCGCACTAACAAAACACCCAAAGTAATTATTACCAATAACAAAGCTGCTAATCTATTACCCCAAGTTAATCTTAAAGCACCCAAGTAATGAGAACCAATTAAGACTACATGAATAGTAGCCAACAGCAAAGCAGGAACGCTCAACAGATGGATTTGTCGCCAACGCTTACCTAATGACTTTTGCAGAAAATCAAAACTTGTGCAAGCTGCTGGACTCATCAATACTAAAGCTACAGCACCCGCACCCATCGCCCATTGAAATTCTAGCGGTAAGAACCAAACAGCAGCAAAATTCCATTCTAAAGAGTGTTCTATATTATGAATGGTATGTACCGCTGATAGCACAAACGCCCCTACTCCTAAAGCGCGACGGTAGCGCATAGATGATGGACAAAAACCACTGAGAGGACGAGCAACTAAGGCCAAAATTAAGCAAATTAGGGCAGCGTGTCCACTGTAGTCTACCATTGTATCACCCGTTCGCAATAGGGTAATGATGCCAATGATTAATGTCACCCAACCACCCAAGCGAAATAACTGACTGCGCCTATCTTTACTCATCAAGGAAGTGGAAACACCTACTCCTAACATCGTCGGCAAAGTTCCCAAACCAAAAGCTAACATGGTAATTGCACCTTGCCATAAATTACCCGTAGCAGCAGCTTTGATTTGAGCAGCATATAAAAATCCACAAGGCATTAAACCCCAGGTCATACCCAAAAGTGCTGGTGTCCACCATTTTGTATGTAAAGATAGTTTCACCATTCCCGCACTTAAACGGTTATGTAAATTACCTTTTAACAAAGGGTGTAATAAGGGAATATGCGGTATTAAGTCTGGTCTAACTTGTCCTAAACCAAACCAAATTAACATAATACCAGTAATTATAGCTATCCAGCGGCGTAAATCACTACCCACACCTGCTAATTGTCCACCTTCAACCAATGCCGAACCAAGAGCGCCAATAGCTGCACCTACTAGGGTATAGCTTAACAGTCTTCCTAAATTTAACAGAGTATGAAATTTTACTTGCTGTTGCCAATTTTGGGTTTCTTGTTGATGGGAAAGGGAAAAAGCAACTGCTAAAGGTCCACACATTCCAAAACAATGTCCAAAACTTCCCAAAAAACCCAGGAGCGATATAAGTAGTAAATCTAACATCATCTGATGATATATTATATGTTTTCAAAAATCAAATATGAGTCCTATATATTAATTAAGAGTTATTAATTCATAATTCATAATTCATAATTCATAATTCATAATTGTAAAGGTTTGATTCCCCTACCTTGGTAGACAGATCGGTTTCATCTGGGGTTGAAATCCTCATTTGAAACCTAATTATCAATTATCAATTATCAATTACCATTGGTGTTGTTTACTGTAAAAATTTAATGTATATTGACAAATTTGTCAAAAGACAAGCTGTCAAACTTGCCTTTATTGGCTATTGGCTGATTACCGATAACTGAATAATTACTTTTTAGGAAAAGTTAAAGTCCAGTTTTGGGGATTATTTAGTTGAAAATATAAACCTTGAAATATCATTTTGACAGCAATGCGACTTCTGATATACCTCCGAATTAAATGTGTTCCTGGTTCTGCAAAAACATCATCATAATTTTGGCGGTGTCCAAAAGGACGAGAACAGTATTTGTGATCGCCTGGAATTGATAACATAAAAAATTGCCTTTCTTTGTATTCATCAGGAACTTGAAATATACCATATACATTATGTTCACCCAGCCAAGGTTTAACCCTCACCTGTTTAGCTTGCACGTGAAAATTTTGTTTGTTTAATTTGAGTACAGTTACAAGTCCGCAATTAGAATCATTAACAGGCCACCAGATAATAATCATGATCAATGAAAACAAAAAAAGTAAACTATAGATCAAGGGAGGACGCATAAATTAACTACATGATTCAAGAAAAACAAAAGCCACTGATTTACCAGAAATTTGGTTATAATTACTATTAATCTATTCAACTTAAATTATTATTCACCCGGCTATTTTAAGTAACAACAGTAATTTTACTCCTGTACAGCTATTTCGCCCTCACGTCTCTACTTACTTCTCAATGCTTACGTTTGTTTACTTAATTTTAGTAGTCAAACACACCAATAGCAGGTACAATCAATTGAGTTAATGTGCAGTATAAAGATGATGTTAACAAAGAAAAGCTGGAAAAATTTCAAGATAGTTGCAGGTGTATTTAGTGCCATCGCATTTACTCAATTTTCGGGAGTCAATACTTCTGCACAAGCAGCAGATCAATTTCTAACTCCTGACTAATGACTAATAAATACAAAAAAGGCTTGGAAGAGAACCCAAGCCTAGACTTCACTCAGGGTAAAATATCTGATCACTATATCGACTTTCAGTAATTTAAACATCCATCTAAAGGAATAAAATTGAAGAAAGTCAGTAGTTTTACTGTTAAAAATATGCTACCTCAACCGTTTATCCCGCAACAACTCATCTATCCAAGCTGCATCTGCTTTTGCAAGTGCTGGTACTGGTTCTTGACTATAGTCTATGACCAAATCATAATCATAAATCTCATATACCTGATTTAACAAGGCTTTCAAATCTATTACTGGTTCACTATCACCTGCACACAAAGGTAAAGAAAAAGCTGGAATTATATCTTGTATATTAAAAGCATATAAATCTGCTTGAGGGCGGCGATTTCCCCGACACACTAAAATTCGATAATCACTTTCAATATTATCACCAAACATGGGCATGGGTTCGCCTTTGCGTAGTAAATCAATTTCTACTAAATTACTACGACTACCTAATACTTGTTGCCGTTTTTCTTGATATGCTTCTCTTCCTTTACCTGAACGTTTATTAGTAGGAGAAAGAATTTCAATTGTGGTAATTAATTTCTCTGTTCCAACTTCTTTAACTTCTAAATATCCTTCTTTAATATTAATTGGCATTGGTACGGTAACTGTTACAGATTTTGGTGCAGGTGCAGCAACAGCAACCTTTGTATTTTTGGTTTCACTGATATTTTTCCGACTTTTCACGATCACATCAGGAATACCTACTAATAATGAACTATCATCTATGGTTTCATAGGTTCTCACTTCTACGGCAACTCGATATTTAGGACGCAGTTGAGGTGATAAAAATCTGGCAATTTCGCTAATTAATAAGTGATGTAGTCCAGGAAATAAGTCTGGGTGTTCTAAATATGGGTTCATTCCGGGAAAGATAGAAGTCATTTCTTGAACTCCTTTGACAATTTTAGATTTTGGATTTTGGATTTTAGATTGCAAAATTCCCTATCAGCTTGTACTTTTCATCTACATTAAGAAACTTCTGTTCCAAATGCTATCCTCAGTCCCCAAAATACAATTAAAATTCCTATAGCTACCCAATCACCTGTTTTTAATTTTAATTCTTGCCATTTGACTCGATGTTCATTAGGACTGGTAAACCCTCTTACCATCATAGCATTTGCCATTTGTTCGGATCTTAATAGCAAATTTTCTAATAATCTTTCAATCACTATTAACCAAACTTTTGCACTTCCTTTTAATCCTAGTTTTTTCCAGTTAATTGCTCTTGTCATTACAGAACGTACTAGGTTTTGAATTTCTTCTAAAACTAAGGGTATAAACCGCAATGATAATGTTAAAGTGAGGGTAATTTCCGTGACGGGAATTTTGAATTTTCTCAACGGTTGCATTAAGCTTTCCATCCCAGATGTAATTTCTTCTGGTGCGGTTGTGAGTAAATATAAATTAGTGCTGTAAATTAAACTAAATACTATTGTACTCAAGCTAATTGCTAAATCCAAAGAACGACGATTTACTTTTATTGGTCCTTGGTGAATTAGCACATAACTGTATTCTTTATTACTATCTTCTATTTCTGGACTTACTTTGCTATCTTTAGCGGTTGGTGGTTGAGTTAAAACCTGTTGATTTGCTGGTAGGCGTGGTTGATAATTTATACTGTATCCGTCAGGGCTGATCGAACCGATCACCAATACCATCAATGATAGAACTAGCAACCAGCCCATTTGTTGCCGCCATACTCTCAGGGGAATTTTGGCAAATAAGGTAAAAATAATTAACATTATTACCAGTAGTACCCGCCAATAGTTGTTAGCAACTACATAGCTGGTGAGAAAGCTTAACAACCAAACTAACTTAACTCGTGGATCTAATTGATGTAGCCAAGTTTGCGGTTGTTCTAAATATAATCCGAGTGGGAGCGATCGCAGTAAGTCCATATTTCAATTTTAGATTTTAGATTTTAGATTTTAGATTTTAGATTTTAGATTTTGCAGGAGAAAACTTTTGTAACTATGAAAATTTTGGATTGTTAGCTAATTTATCCTAATCTAAATCTAAAATCCCAAATCCCAAATCCCAAATCCCAAATCCCAAATCCCAAATCCCAAATCCCAAATTCCAAATTTTAAACGCGAGTTGCGCGGTTGACACTACCAACTTCCATTTCCCGGACTTTTTTACTCCGCCATAATACGCGAATTGGTGTACCTTCAAAACCCAATTGTTTGCGAAACTGTCTTTCTATGTACCGACGATAATTGTCATTGAAGCGTTTTGCATCGTTGACAAATAAGGCAAATGTGGGCGGTTGGGTACTCACTTGCGTACCATAATAGATTTTACCTTGTTTCCCACTACGTGATGCTGGTGGGGAATGCCAACTCACTGCGTCTGTGAGAACTTCATTCACTACTGAAGTGCTGACACGGCGTTTGTGTGATTCAGCAGCTTTATTCACCAATTCTAAAATCTTTTCTACCCTTTGACCTGTCATGGCACTAACAAAAATTGTATCTGCCCATTCAGTAAAATGTAAACGTGCTTCTAAACTCTTTTCATAATCATAGATTGTGTAAGAGTCTTTTTCGACCGCATCCCATTTGTTAACAACAATAATGCAAGCGCGTCCATCTTCAATAATGCGCCCAGCTAATTTTTGATCTTGTTCTGTGACTCCATCTAAAGCATCTAAAACCAATAACACCACATCGGAGCGACGAATGGCTTTAAAAGCGCGGTTAATACTGAAAAATTCAGTACCGTAATCTATGTGTTTCTTTTTACGGATTCCCGCAGTATCAATTAAGCGGTAAGTTTGTCCATCCCGTTCAACTAAAGTATCAATTGTGTCGCGGGTAGTTCCAGAAATAGGGCTAACTATGGCCCGTTCTTCACCCACGAAAGCATTTAATAAACTGGATTTACCAACATTAGGACGGCCAATAATGGCAACTTTAATTTCGGTATTTTCTTCTAAGTCTTGAACGTGGGGAATGTATTTAATTAACTCGTCGAGGATTTCACCAGTACCACTACCATGAATAGCGGAAATAGGGTAAGGTTCTCCTAATCCTAATTCCCAAAATTCACTGGCTTGAATTATACCTTGTTCCGGTGATTCACATTTATTTACCGCCAGTAATACTGGTACTGTTTGTTGCCGTAACCATAGCGCAATTTCTTCATCTGCTGGGGTTAAACCGGCTTGTCCATCGACTACAAATATTGCTGCACAAGCTTCTGAAAGTGCCGTCATTGCTTGTTGACGAATCAAAGGCAGAAATTCCGTATCATCGTTAAATACTAAACCGCCTGTATCAACCACGACAAATTCCCGATCTTGCCAAAATGCTGGTCGATAAGTGCGATCGCGTGTTACACCAGGTTCATCATGAACTATTGCGGTTTGATCTCCAGCTAAACGATTTACAAAAGTAGATTTGCCCACATTCGGGCGACCGATAATTGCTACAATTGGCAGTGCCATAAACTAAACTTTCTTGTGCTGAGTGTTGTAGATGTGCTGAGTTATATATCTACGTTCTTCACCCAGCACGCTTTTAGAGAACTATTTATGATATCATATTTCCTCAACGATAGCAATTGTTATGTATTCACCTGGATATATCCCCAACTTCTTCAATAAGTCCGGTATCTGGGTATGATATTTTTCAGGTTGAGTGGTTGAATATTTCTAGTGTCAACTGTTGACAATTGATTGTTTATACAAATATACTTCAGTAAAAGTATCATAATTAAGCAGAATGAACAAAGGTAAATGGTTAGAAATCAGCCGGTATATCTATTTAGGTTTAATAGTATTGGGAACTATTGCTGCAACTGTTAATCAACAAGTGGTTTATGCAGTTATTCCCTTGATTTTAATCATAACAAATATAGCAACTTATTCCCAGTTTAATTATTCTCAATCCCAAGATAAGATTAAAGAAGTACAAACCAGTTTACAAAATATCAC
This sequence comes from Sphaerospermopsis sp. LEGE 00249, assembly GCF_014299995.1. Taxonomy (NCBI): domain Bacteria; kingdom Bacillati; phylum Cyanobacteriota; class Cyanophyceae; order Nostocales; family Aphanizomenonaceae; genus Sphaerospermopsis; species Sphaerospermopsis sp. LEGE 00249. Next base: position 12,385 of record NZ_JACJUZ010000033.1, read on the forward strand.
AGATCAATTTTACCAATTCAAAGAAACTATGAATACATCCAATGATCGCTTACAAAAAATTGAAGATTGGAAACAGCAGCTAAACCAACTTATTGATAACAAGATAGACCAAAAAATTGAAACATCAATGCAAAAAATACTCACAGAAATCAACGAATTTCCTCAACAAATTCAAAATATTAACTATCGCTTAAATCAATTAGACAGTTCTCTAGAAAATTTACATAAACAAATTCAGCAACAAGGTGAGAAATTAGATATTGTCCAAGAAATCCAATCTGAAGTTTTGCAGATTCATGAAAAAATGCAAAACATGGAAATTGTTAATTCTCAATTAACTCAGATTGAACAAACTGAGACATCTTTAAAAAATTGGAGTGAAATAAGTCAACAAGAATTAGCAGAATTAAGAGAAAATCAGCAACATCAAAGTTTAGAATTTACTCAACTTAGTCAACAACTTACTGATCTTAATTCTCTCTGTGAAAATATGGCTAATTCCATTCAGCAATTAAATCAATCTTGTGCTAGACAAGTTGAGGACTTGGATCAATTTAAACAAAATCAAAACAGTGAAAATTCAAGATTTAATGATAGTTTTGATTTTCTAAATCAATCCTTGACAGAATTAGATACTTCCTTTGATGCTTTAATTACATTTAATCATTTAACGAGACCGTTGGATAAAGCAAATAAATCTAATATGGAATCAGTAGAAGATTATAATGTAAAAGTTGAATTTAATCTAGCAGTTCCTAGCACATCTACATCAGCAGAAAACACAGAAGAATTATTATTTGTGGGAACTTTAAAAGGTCATGAATATAAAGTTTCTTCAGTTGCTTTTAGTCCTGATGGTAAGACTTTAGCTAGTGGAAGTGATGACAAAACTATCAAAATTTGGGATTTACAAACCCAGCAACATCGTACTTTTGCAGGACATAAAGATTCAGCATGGACAGGAGGTATTAACTCAGTTGCTTTTAGTCCCGATGGTAAAATATTAGCTAGTGGAAGTAATGATAAAACTATTAAATTATGGGATGTAAATACAGGAATAGAACTTTTCACATTGAGAGGACATGAAGAGAAGGTTAACTCTGTTGTATTTAGTCCCTTGGGAAAAATTTTAGCTAGTGGTAGTAAAGATCAAACAGTCAAACTTTGGTCTTTAGAACAGGGAAAAGAAATTTACTCTTTTAAAGGTCATACAGATGATGTTTTGTGTGTCGCTTTTAGTCCCGATGGTAAACTTTTAGCTAGTGGTGGAGGTAGGAATGATAGAAGTATTAGAATTTTACAATTAACTGAAAACACAGTCAAAACTTTAACGGTAAGTTCTGATTGGTTTACTGGTGGGATTAATGCTTTATCTTTTAGTTGTGATGGTAAGATCTTAGCTAGTGCTGGTAATGATAAAACTGTGAAATTATGGAATGTAGAAACTGGTGAGGAAATGAAAACTTTAACAGGACATTCTGAAGCGGTTTATGCAGTGGTATTTAGTCCCAATGGTAATATTTTAGCTAGTTCCAGTCAAGATAAAACTGTGAAGTTATGGGATGTAGATGTAGATAGTGTGGTGGAAATTTCCAGTGTTAAATGTGCTGATGATGGAGTTTATTCTCTTGCTTTTAGTCCTGATGGTAAAGTTTTAGCTGCTGGAAGTGCAGATAAAACCATTACTTTGTTTCCTTGTTAATGATTTGATCCCCCATAAAAAAGTAAGGGTTTAGCATTGCTAAAACCCTCGAAAATTCAGGGGTAAAACCTGAATATAGTGGTAGTTTTATTATTAATAAGGAAAGATGACTCTACCACCAGGCCTAACATCAGCATGGAAAAAGCCCTTATTTCTACCCATAAAAACAGCATCTCCTAAACCGGAAAATTGAGAAGCTCTTAACACATCCCACAGCTTTCTAAAATCTCCGTTCATTGGGATCATATCTATAGCTCGGAAATAGAGATGCTGACTATTACGAGCGCCTCCGACTGCTCTATTGACTGCGGGTGGACGATAACCAGAAGTAATACTAATGGGTGAGCCAAATTTTTCTCTCACTGGTCCCCAGGTTCTCGCTACTCTAATTGCATTTGCTACATATTCAGAACTAGTAGGAACACGAGTACAATTTTTCGTAACTTCACCCCAAGTCAAAGGAACACCGTCAACAATATATTGGTTAGCATAGACTATTTCGCCTCCAGGAAGTTTCATAGTCGCGCCTGTACGTGATCCGGCATTGGTATTAACTTTGATTTCTGAGGTATTAGTTTCTTCTTTGTCTCCTGCTGTTTCTTCTTTATCTTTTAGTTCCAGTAATTCCTTAGCGGTGCTGACTCCTAAACCCAAGGGATATTCTAATTGTTGTAGTGATTTAAATTCCGAGAATGCCTGTTTGGTGATGGGTCCGACTTTTCCATCTGCTTCTATTTTCAGGAGTTGCTGTATTTCTTTTACTAAGTCTGGATGAGCATCAGTGATAAATATAGCTGGAGAGTTGAGTTTTACAAACTCAGTGAGAGATGTGATATTTGCGGGATTGGATGTCATAAGTTTTTGTCAATAGATTTTGGTAGTTTTCCACATTATTCCTATGCAACTTTAATCTACACATAAAATAAGCGTGATTACTGTGGTCAATTGTTAATTTTGAATTAAATTTTACTAAATTTTACTAAATTTTACTAAATTTTACTAAATTTTACAGATTGCTGATAAGTTATTAGTTGTTAGTTATTTTTACCCAATCACCTATCACCAATCACCTATCACTGATCACCTGTCACCTCTTCAGTAATGGCTAAATAAGCTACTTTAGCCGCAGCTTGTTCAGCAGCTTTAATAGAGCGTCCCTTACCCTGTCCTAACATTTTTTCATGTAACCAAACTTCAGCTACAAAACGTTCATGACTACGGTGGGGTTGATTAACTTCTACAACTCGGTACTCTGGTAAAACTTTAAATTGTGCCTGAGTCCATTCTTGTAGAGCCGCTTTATAGTTTAATCTAGCCGGATCAAGGCGAATTTCTCTTGCTAGGTCTTGAAAGTGGGGATCTAACCAAGGACGAATGAGGTCTAAATTATGAGTGCTGAGGTAAAGCGCCCCCAGAACAGCTTCAAACGCATCCGCTAGACGTGACTCTTGACCAACAAGATCAGCAGTAGCACTACCAGCAACTAATAAGTATAATTCTAAACCATATTCTCTGGCTAACTTGGCGAGAATGCGATCGCTCACCAACACCGAACGAATAGCCGCAAAATCTCCCACAGCACAGTCGGGATAATTTTCCCATAACACCACAGCGGACACCAGGCGCACAACTGCATCACCGACAAATTCCAACTGTTCATAATTTGCCGACTCGGAAACAGTGGCGTGAGTTAGCGCCAAGTCCAGTAACGGCCACTTGATGGGGCTATCTGGTGATAAACCTAACTTTTGAACTAAACTTTCAAGTTGCCGTTGACGGCGAGGATAAACGCGGGACATTAAAACAAGATAGTAAATATGTGCAACTCAATCATTAATAACTAATAGACATCTGGTGGTAATTAAATGTGTATAACCTGAAACCCATTCTAAAGACGTTCTATAGAACGTTTCTACATAGATTTTCACCAGAGGTCTAATAACTAATAACCAATAACTAATGACTAAAAAAAGAGAGAGCAGGACATAAGCCGGATTCTGTTCTCTTGCGAGGGCGGTTATCTATCTGGGATGTTTGTTACCAAACACCTCTAGCGGCGCTCATTTACTGGAACTGGTAAAAGACCAACCGTAGTTCCTCCGGCCTTGCTCCCAACCGGGGTTTACCGAGCCAACGCCTCTCGACGTTGCTGGTGCGCTCTTACCGCACCTTTGCACCCTTACCAGGGATTAGGTATTGGGGATTGGGATTGGGAAATTTCTTACCCAGTCCCTAGTCCCTAGTCCCCAGTCCCTAGCCCTGGCGGTATCTTTCTGTGGCACTATCCTCACGATCGCTCGCACTGGACGTTATCCAGCAAGTTTGGTCTTTCGGGAGTCCGGACTTTCCTCAAACCAGTCTTGATGACTGATCTGCAACCACCTGCGCCTACTCTCTCCCCTATCTAGTTTAAGCTTTAATTGCCTCTTCTGTGTTATTCAGTTAGCAGGAAATAGGGAATAGAAGGCAGGAAGCAGGAAGCAGGAGGCAGGAGTTATGTATTTTGGATTTTGGATTTTGGATTTTGGATTATTTATTTTTGTCAACTCCAATCTAAAATCTCAAATCTCAAATCTAAAATTTTTCTCCCCATTTACCAGTTCCTATCATCTTTTCTTATTCCAAGGTAGAGCATAGGTCCAGGGTAATTTCTCGATAGTGAAAGGACAATTGATAATAGAGATAGGAGGAACATTCACACCCGGAGCCAAACCGACACGCAACTCAGATATTCTTAATACCAGTTGAAAAGAAAATTCTACTTTCTTTTTACCATCCATAAAATCTTTATACAAACCCTTAAAAGGCTTTTGATCTTTCATGGCAACTATATCAATTAAAGGTTCTCCAGGTTGATATGTTCCTGTTTCTTTGTCCCTTTTTAAAATATCTTCTGCTGTCACACTTTCAGAAATTGTTTTCTTAGGAGCAATAATCGTAGGAACTTGTGGTATTGCTAAGTCACGGCTTAGGTCTGGAGATTTGCGAATCACACGGCGAGATTTTTTGCTATGTTCAATGACCCAAGAACTATTATCCCAGTCAACATATACAGCTAAAGCCTCTGATTTATTATCAATGCTAATTGATAATTCTTTCAAGTTGTCTTTTAATTTCTCCAAAGAATATGTATCTGTTTTAAAGGAAATCCCAATTTTTTCATCCAGATTTTGTTCTTTCAATTGTTCCTCAACGGCACTCTTTTGAAAATTTAGCACCACCATGTCATCCACAGATTCAATCATGCGATTGAATGTGTAATAAACTCCCAATATATAAACCATCAAAACAAGAAGATTTTGATCGCCACTTTGTACTGCCATAAAACTACTAATAACTCCTTGGAAAATTCGCAAACTTTATTTTTGATTGATTTCAAATGAATTGTCAAGCCAACCCCGTCTCCAAAAAAAGAAAATTAACCCACTAGCAATTGCCGCCATTAATCCCAAGCATAGCGGATAACCCCAATACCAATTTAATTCCGGCATATTATAAGGTGATTTTTCGGTATTGAAATTCATTCCATATATTCCCACTACAAAAGTTAAAGGAATAAAAATTGATGAAACAACAGTTAGTAATTTCATGATTTCATTCATTTTATTACTAACCGCTGAAAGATAGACATCCATTAATCCTGATGCTAATTCTCGGTAAGTTTCCACCATATCCATCACTTGTACCGCATGATCATAACAATCTCTCAAATAAATTCTCACCTCCTCACTAATTAATTTACTACTATCACGAATCAAAGAATTAATCGCATCTCTTTGTGGCCAAATAGCTCTTCGTAGTTGTAATAATTCTCGCCTAATTTGATATATTTGTTTTAGTGTTTGGGGATTTGGACTAACTATTACTTCTTCTTCTAATTCGGCAATGCGTTCTCCATACAATTCTAAAACAGGAAAAAATCCATCAATAATTGCATCTAACAAAGAATACGCTAAATAATCACTTCCTTGTCGGCGAATAATTCCTTTACCTCTGTCAATTCTCATCCTCACACTATCAAAACAATCATGCTCAGGTTCTTCTTGAATTGTCAATAAATAATGTCTACCTAAAACTAAGCTGACTTGTTCACTATAAAAACTACCATGATTGGGATTAGGCACAACCATACGAGCAATAATCACTAATTGGTCTTCATAGTCCTCGATTTTCGGGCGTTCCCCCATATTAAAAACATCTTCTAAAATCAGCGGATGTAAATCAAAAGTTTGCCCCAAACGGTGAATAATCTCTTTGTTTCCTAAACCTTGTACATCTACCCAGGAAACAGATTCTGTATCCAAGTAATTGCTGCATTCTTCTGGATGTTGTATTTGTTTGTGAGTTAGATTAGTTTGGTTATAGTCAACCAAAAAAATATTTGGTTGTTCAGCATCTTCATCAATAATGAGTGTACCCGGAGGAGTTCCTGGTTCATGATAGTATTCGTTTTCAAATGGCTTATTTACTTTTTCTTTGTTGATAACTTTATTTATGACTTTGGGTAGACGACGATGTTTTTTAGCCATTAAGTCTCACCTTAATATTTATCTTGCTGAAAAACTTTTTTCTTCAGGAGTAGTAGGGGCGAAGCATTCGGGCGATAAATTATCAATTTTCTGAAAAGGTTATTTTCCTGTAAGGGCGAAGCATTCGGGCGATAAATTATCAATTTTCTGAAAAGGTTATTTTCCTGTAAGGGCGAAGCATTCGGGCGATAAATTATCAATTTTCTGAAAAGGTTATTTTCCGAATGCTTCGCCCCTACTTCGCCCGTACAGGAGTCAGGAGTCAGGAGGAGGCAGTGTGGTGAATTGCATATCATATTTTTACAAAATTAGGATGCTCTCCTATTTGATAATTTACTAATTTATAGCAGATTGCTGGTAAATAAGACATAGGATCTAAATTCACAGCCAAACTCCTGAATTTTCACATAAATTTTCCCAAAAAAAGTTTGTCTTTTGGTAAAGACAAACTGTAGAAAAATTTAAAATTTATTGACTTTGATTGAATTTGATTGATTTGGGCAAGTGGTAGTTAGAACATACCCATACCACCCATACCACCCATACCACCCATACCGCCCATACCGCCCATGCCGCCCATGCCGCCCATGCCGCCCATGCCAGCATCAGGAGCAGCAGCTTTCTTTTCAGGCTTTTCTACTACTATTGCTTCGGTGGTTAAAACCATACCCGCAATAGAAGCGGCGTTTTGCAATGCAGAACGAACAACTTTAGCAGGATCAATAATACCTGCGGCGATTAAATCTTCAAATTCTCCGGTAGCAGCGTTGTAACCGATGTTAAAGTCGGTTTCTCTGACTTTAGAAACAATGACTGAACCTTCTGCACCGGCGTTATCTGCGATTTGGCGTAAAGGTGCTTCTAAGGACTTTTGTACAATGTCAGCCCCAATTTTTTCTTCGGCATCAAGGCTGTTTTTAATGGCATCTACTTTTGTAGACAGGTGAATTAAGGTTGTACCACCACCAGGAACGATACCTTCTGCTACTGCGGCTTTGGTGGCGTTGAGAGCGTCTTCAATCCGCAGTTTACGATCTTTGAGTTCGGTTTCTGTGGCTGCTCCCACTTTAATTACTGCTACACCACCAGCAAGTTTGGCAATACGTTCTTGCAGTTTTTCTGTATCGTAGTCAGAATCAGTTTCTTCTAACTGTTTGCGAATTTGGGCAATACGCTTTTGTACTTCTGGTTTGTTGTCAGTACCAGAGACAATGGTGGTATTTTCCTTGTCAATGGTGATTTTCCGGGCTGTACCCAGCATTTCTAAGGTAGCTGTATCCAAGCTCAAACCAATTTCTTCAGAAATCATCTGTCCATCGGTGAGAATGGCAATATCTTGTAATAAGGCTTTGCGACGCTCGCCAAAACCAGGGGATTTAATGGCAGCAACGGCTAAAACTCCCCGTGCTTTGTTGACTACCAAGGTTGCTAAAGCGTCACCTTCGATATCTTCAGCAATGATTAATAAAGGTTGACCTAAACGGGCTACTTTTTCCAGTACAGGTACTAAATCTTGAATGGCGTTGATTTTTTTGTCGGCGATGAGGATGCGGGCGTTTTCAAATTCTACTGTCATCCGGTCGTTGTTGGTGATGAAGTAGGGAGAAATATAACCGCGATCAATTTGCATCCCTTCTACTACTTCTAGTTCAGTAGTTAAGGATTTTGATTCTTCTACGGTGATCACACCATCTTTGGTGACTTTCTCCATTGCTTCGGCCAGCATATTGCCGACTTCTTCATCGTTACCGGCGGAAACGGTGGCAACTTGAGCGATCGCACTTCCTTCTACTGGTTTGGCTATTTTGGCAATTTCTGCTACCAATGCTTCTACGGTTTTATCTATACCCCGTTTTAAGGCAATGGGATTTGTACCAGCAGCTACGTTTTTGAGTCCTTCCTTGACTAAAGCCTGTGCTAAAACTGTAGCTGTTGTAGTTCCATCACCTGCGGTATCTTTGGTTTTAGATGCCACTTCTTGGATCAGTCTTGCACCAGTGTTTTCTAAAGGATCTTCTAGTTCAATTTCCTTGGCAACGGTGATACCGTCGTTGACAATTTGGGGTATACCAAATTTTTTTTCTAACAGGACGTTGCGGCCTTTGGGTCCCAAGGTGATTTTAACTGCATCCGCTAAGGCGTTAATGCCTTTTTCTAGCGATCGCCGTGATTCCTCATCAAATGAAATAATCTTAGCCATGTTTGTTTTCTCTATCTCTTCCATTAGACAATTTAGCACTCACAAGACAGGAGTGCTAACTATTCCAACTATTGAATTTAACAAATAACAATAAAAAATTGATTAAGATTACAGGTGATAATTATTTTGGACATTAGCACTAATGATTGTATCGGGAGATGAATTTAGACAACTCCCTTAGATCCCTTGGCATTGCTAACCCTAGCGGCTCCGGCTGGTTGGCGGTAGTATTTACTTTTATTTTGGCTTGGCTGGTTACATGGCGTTTAATTCCGACTATCCGTCAATTTGCTTTGCGGGTAGGTTGGGCTGATCAACCAAACGCCCGACGACTTAACCGAGAACCTTTACCTAATGCGGGAGGTTTGGCTATCTATGCTGGCGTTATTGCGGCTGTGGTCGTTGCTAGTCTGCTACGACCTATTGAACTTCAAGGCGTATTGGCTCAGGTACTCACAATTTTGTTAGGAGGTTCTATTCTCGTCTTGGTTGGCTTTATTGATGATCAATTTGGCTTACCTCCTTCTGTGCGTTTGTGGGCGCAGATGATCACAGCCCTTTTGTTGGTGGCTAATGGCATCAGTGTGAAAGTTACTTTTGGTACTCCTATTGACTCCTTGCTATCAATGGCTTTGACAGTTTTATGGGTAGTGGGTATTACCAATGCCATTAACTTGATGGATGGGATGGATGGTTTAGCTGGTGGCATCAGTTTTATTACAGCCATGAGTTTGTTGGGGGTTTCTGCTCAGTTTGATAATCGAGCAGCAGCAACCCTGGTATTAGCTGCTTTGGGTGGTGCTGCACTGGGCTTTTTACGCCACAATTTTCATCCTTCACGGATCATTATGGGTGATGCGGGGGCGTATTTTTTCGGTTATGTTCTAGCTGCCACTAGCATTTTAGGCAAGTTGCAACAAAGTACAATTTATGCCCTGATACCAACGGTTTTATTTCTCATGTTGCCGGTGTTAGATACTACTCAGGTTTTTGTTAGGCGACTTTTAGCCGGAAAAAACCCTTTGAGTACACCTGGTAAGGATCACCTACATCACCGCTTGCTGGACTGGGGTTTTTCCCAACGTCGGGCGGCTTTTACTTTGTGGTCTGTCACCTTGTTTTTTAATGTACTGGCTATGACGGTACAAGGTATGACTTTACCTGTGATCCTGGCTTCTGCTGCTAGTATTGTTCTGCTGTTAGGTGCTACGGTTTTACAAAGAATACATGGTAATTCGTAATTACAACAGGAGTCAGGAGTCAGGAGTCAGGAGTCAGGAGTCAGAATGAAGATTTTTCTATTCCCTATTCCCTATTCCCTATTCCCTATTCCCTATTCCCTTCTTTACCAATTACATTACCATCCCACCATCGACGTTAAAGACTTGACCTGTAATGTAAGCTGCGGCGGGATCAGCTGCTAAAAACCTCACCATACCAGCAATTTCTTCTGGTTCACCAAACCGCCCCAAGGGAATAAATTGTAATATGTTATCAGCTTTGATATCGCTGGTCATGTCAGTTTTGATAAAGCCTGGTGCTACGGCGTTAACGGTGATACCACGGGTAGCTAGTTCTTTGGCGATGGTTTTGGTAAAACCAATCACACCTGCTTTGGCGGCGCTGTAGTTTGCCTGTCCTGGATTGCCCATTTGTCCGGCTACAGAAGCAATGTTGATAATTCTGCCAGAACGTTGTTTGAGCATGATTTTACTGACGGTTTTTGTACATAAAAATACACCTGTTAAGTTGAGGTCTATAACAGCTTGCCAGTCTTCTAGCTTCATCCGTAATAACAATGTATCGCGGGTAATACCTGCATTGTTGACTAAGATATCAATGCGGTTAAATTTTTCTAAGGTTGTGTTTATCAGTGTATCTACTTGATCTGCTTGGGAAACATCTGCTTGGAGGGCGATGGCTTCTCCTCCTGCTGCTGTAATTTCTGCTACTACTTGTTCTGCTGCGGTGCTGGAACTGGCGTAGTTAACGACAACTTTCGCGCCTTGGGATGCTAGTTGGAGAGCGATCGCACGTCCAATACCTCTAGATGCTCCTGTTACAATTGCGACTTGGTTTTGTAATAATGTCATTGAATTTTTCTCTGGGAAATACCGCGTTAATTATTTTATGGTGATTTGGGGATGATTTAAGTATTTAGTTTTAGATTCTCAGCCGTTGAGGTTAATAGGTTTTAAATTGATTTAACGCAGATGAACGCAAATAAACGTAGATCAAGCGGTCAATGATTGAGCATTTGTTGAAAATTAAATATCTTGGTGATCAGTATTTACACAACTTTACTTATCTACATAATATTTCAAAATTTCAAATCAAGCATTTCTATTTAGAGATATATAGAAATTAATTAAGTTTCACGATTGACACGGTTGATTACTTTGTATAAAATACAAATATAAGGTTAAACATTAAAAAATAAAATTATATGATTAATAAAGTATTAGGACTTACGCATTGACAGAATAACAAAATAGTGCATTGATAAATAAGGGTCGTCTAGTAATGGGTATGAGAGAATGAGAGAAATTACTAAACCCTCGACAGCACAATGCAATCTAGACATCTACACCTTATTTTTACTGTCAGAGCCAAAGTATGGAGGGTGCAGTAGGTTAGCCGAGATATTGGGAGATGTTTCACATGATAGTGTCAATCGCTTTTTATTGAGAGAGAGATACGAACCAAAAGATTTATTCAGCATAATAGAGAAAATTATCAACCTGGTAGGGGGGATATTAAGTGTAGATGATACAGTCATAGAAAAGATTTACAGCGACCCTAAAAATGCGGAATTAATCAGTTATTTTTGGTTAGGGAAAGCCCATAAAACTATTATTGGCTTAATTAAATTTAATCACTATTAAATCACTAATTTTTATTTCAATCTTTTTGAACTTTCTTAATCTTAATTAATTCCAAGACTCTTTTGTGATAATCACTTCAGACTGTTAATTAGTATAACATTATCGTCCGCTATCCGGTTTATTTATATTATTTTACCATAACCACTCTAGTAGAGCCAGGAATTTGTAAACCAAAAAGCTAACGGATTTGTTGGTTTAAGATACTTTGTTATGGAAATATTAGGTGATAAACAATACGATTTTGGTACAAGTTTTGATGTCATAAACGAATTAATACGTAAAGGAGAAATACAAAAACATGAAGTGACTTCACCACACACAGGGAATAAAGTTCCTGCTATGCTACTTGGGTTATTACTTTATTGACCCATTTATTTCCCAAACTTCACCCTAGCGTTCACGAAGTGCAGCGTAGCTATCGCTCTTCCTCATAACTAGCCACTTGGGTTATTATAGAGATTTGAACCAATAAAATCATAACTTGTGAGTCAACAAGACAAGCTATTAGCTAAAATTTTATCAGGCGCATCTGATACAAATATATCCTTTGAGCAACTGTGTCAACTATTAATCAAATTAAACAAGTCCGTGAAGTTTTACTCAAATATCAGCTAGGAGGTCAAGATGACTCTACGGTATGAAATTATTATTTATTGGAGTGAAGAAGACCAAGCATTTATCGCAGAAGTTCCAGATTTACCGGGATGCGCTGCTGATGGAAAAACTTATCAAGAAGCACTGCAAAATATAGAAATTATTATGCATGAATGGATAGAAACTGCTCAAGAGTTAGGTCGAAAAATTCCTGAACCTACACAGCGTTTAATGTCTGCTTAATTGAGGATGTAGGGAGTGCGATCGCTGCATTTAATTAACAATAATTAACTCATCAATTGATTTAAAACCCACATTCCGCACCCTCAACTGTCACAGATCAAAAAAGCCATTAAAGTAGTACATAATAACTAAAGGTAACTTAAAAGTTAAGAGGCTTAATAAGAGTAAATAGCATTAAGCTGGGTATGGAGTGAGAAAGTGAAACTTCGTAACGGGACACAGAGAGAAGATTCAATAGGAAAAAAATGAATTGATAACAAAACAATAAATGAGAAAATCACAACAGAAGTAATAGAGGAAGCTGTTGTGAAATTAAAACCTCAAGAAATAGAAATTCAGAACATAGACCATCTAGGGATAGTAGCAGGAATAATAGACGCGATAGGAATAGTAGAAATAATAAATGAATTAATAGGAGTCGAAAAGGGCGAAAAAGTAAATGCAGGTCAAGTAGTAAAAGCCATGATAATAAACGGTTTAGGATTTGTCTCCAAACCGTTATATATGTTTCCCGAATATTTTGAAACAATAGCCTGTGAACATCTAATATTTTAGCATACTATGTACTGAAGAACCCTATTTATATGAACAGGCATTTAGTAATTTAGAATTTACCTATGCTTGTACAATTGGCTTGGTGTTATTTTTAATCATTTTAGGATTATCACTTTTGCGATTAGCAATTAATCAGCAAGATGGTAATAATCTAGGTGTGTAATTAAGGGTTGCTGAAAATTTTCAGCAACCCCTAATTATTTCGGCACAGACCAAGAACGAACTTGACCTAAAGTTACAGGAATTCTGTCACTAACATCAATAGTAAACAGAAAAACTCTCTTCGCTCTACGTCCATTTTCCGGGTCAAAAAACTTTAATTTCACATCCCAACAATCACTATTAATGCGACAGAAAGGACTTTTTTCCACTTCAATACTATCAAGCTGCATCCCTGTAGAAATAGCTTGAGAAAAACTAGAAGCAGCTTGAAAAGCATTAGTTACAGAAAAATTTAACGCCCGATCTTTAGCCAATTGTCCTACATTTTGCAAATCATAGTAAACTCGATTTAAGAAACTACTCAAAGCCTTTCTCATAGCTATTTCTTGGGCTGGTGCTGTGCCTTCTGTAATTACAGTTTGCATTGCCATATCTACCAAACTATTGACTTTCCAGCCATACATTCCCCTAGTATTAGTTAGAGTAATTACAGGCACAACTTGACCAGAAAATAACTCTACAGTTCTATCTGTTAACCTTGCAGGAATACTCACCCGTTCCACAAAATCATCACTATTTTCTGGTTGAATTTGTCCCTCTAACATTAAAATGAGAGTTTCATAGATATCTGCGGCAAAACCACTCACAGGTTCTAAAGCATAAATGGGAGTTAGTTCTTGGTTAAGAGTCCAAATTAAAGGTTTAGCTTCCGTAGGATTTGCTGACAAGTAATCAACCATTTGCCGGCTATCATAGGGGTTAGCAGGGATAATTGCCCCGTCCATATTCACTGCTGGCATTAATTGTTTAAAAGAGTCCCTTCTGGCTTCATCACCAAAGTCATAACCAATAGTACCCAAAGCATAGACAAGTTTAGAAGCCGCACTAGGGGTAATAGAATCAGTTGAGGAATTAATTCCCTGGCTAATAACTAAAGTTTCTCGTTCCCAGTCTCCGGCTGGGAATGCTGCCTCCAAGGCTCTGCCTGACGGTATAGTTAGAGGCAGAGCCTCTGATGTAGCATTCCCAGGTAGAACCTGGGAACGAGAGATTGTTACTCCCCTCTCCTCATAGGAGAGGGGTTGGGGGTGAGGTTCTTGTACTCCCTGGTAGGAGAGGGGTTGGGGGTGAGGTTCTAACCTTTCTCCCGTCAATAATTGAAACGCACCGGGAATATTCAACTTACCTAATAAACAGCGTTCCGGTTCTTCCACTTCTTCGGGGTTACAGGGAATAGCACTATTTAAAATCGCTTCCCGCACTGCTTCGGCGTTGGGTTGTTCACCCCGTTGCAATTGCATACTCATTAATAAGGCAGAAATACCTGTGACAATGGGTGCAGCGCAACTTGTACCTTTTTGTTTGATAGGTTCTTCCGTTCCCGGTTGGGCACCTAAAATATTTTCACCGTTGGCCATTACCCCTTTATTTTGATATTCTCCGCCATAATTACTAAATTTAAACGGTTGACCATCATCTCGCATTGCACCCACTGTAATCACACCAGGAAGAATAGAGGGAATACACCAACATTCCCCTTTATCATTACCACCTGGGGCAACAATTAACATATTGTTATCTTGGCATTGTTTCACAGCACGGGCAAATAAATCTGGTGCTACTCCGGTTTGGGTAGGGTGACAAGCAGCGATATGGATGATATTTGCACCCCATTGCAAAGCTGTATTAATGGCGTGGGTGAGGTTGATGGGGGAAATAAAATCATCACCAGCGAAGGAAATGGGAATATTTAATGCTGTACATAAAGGAGCAATCCCTGGGGCGGGTGTGTTGTGTTGCCCTAAGATAGTGCTAGAAATGTGGGTAGCATGACTTGATAATTCTATCCGTCGTCTAATAGCAGGAGGAAAGGAGGCAAAAAATGCTTCTCGTTCTTTTTTCGCTTCTTCTTTGTCGTGGTCTGGGTCGTCTTTTTTATCTTTTTGTTGTTGGTTAAATTCTAAATGTAACTTGAGATAATAATAATATTCTTCGTTGAGTTCAATATCTTCTGACCAGTAGGGTTTAAATTGACTAAAATTTGCACCTTGAAAACAACTACGTTCTAAGTCCGCAGCACCGTCAAGGATAGCAATTTTAATCCGGGGGTCGCCTTTTGTGCGTGTCCAAATTTGGGAAATTCCGGGGATGTCTGTCAGGTTAGGCATGGTTTTGATTGTGTTGTTGTAATTGGTGTTATAATAATTAAGGGTAAAAAGTATTCTTTAAAAGTATAATTTTACATAAAGTTAATGCCAGCTAAAGATATTTTTCATGATGCTGTTAGGATAGGGTTATAAAAAGAGGGTTGGGTGATTACAGATGATCCTTTAAGGATAGAAGTCGGTGATGTGGAAATGTATATTGATCTCGATGCAGAGCAAGTTTTAGCTGCTGAAAGAGAAGGAGAAAAAATAGCGGTGGAAATTAAGAGTTTTATTGGTACATCTAATATCTCTCAATTTCATGAAGCCATTTGACAATTTTTTAATTATCATTTGGCATTAGAAGAACAACAACCACAACGAGTTTCATATTTAGCTGTTCCTTCAGGAATTTATTACTCTTTCTTTCAATTGCAGTTTATTAAAACAGTTGTTGAGCGTTCCCAAATTAAAATCATGATTTATGATCCAGTTCAGGAGGTAATTGTAGCATGGAAAAACTAGAACAATATCGCAATTATGTCAAACAAGTGATCACAGAATATGCTCAATTAGGTTCAGCTAAAGATGAAATTGAACAACAATTGATTTTTGATACTTTTGGTGATCATTATCAATTGATGTATGTGGGTTGGAAAAATAGAAAACGGCAGCATGGTTGTGTTTTGCATTTAGATATTAAAGATCATAAAATTTGGATACAACATGATGGAACTGAAATTGGTATAGCGGATGAGTTAGTTAAATTAGGAGTGCCAAAATCAGATATTGTTTTAGCATTTCATGAACCTTTGGTGAGACAATATACAGGTTTTGCTGTTGGTTGATTTTCATATATAGCAGGGAACAGGGAACAGGGAACAGAAGTGAAAGTTCTTCTGTGTATGGTTTTTGGTTAAATTCTGTATCTCATTCAAGTGCATACCGCTATAAGATTTTTACATGAATTTTACATCATTCTTGGAAATATTTACATTATGTCATACAGTGATTTTACCCTCAGAAAAGTCAAGCAAACCTTTGGCATAAACACCATTGAAGATCAAAAGTTTCTGCCAGAAATCCAACCAATAGCTGCTAGTACAACCCTGACTGATTTTTTAGTGGAAAGTTTACCATTAGCTATAGCGACAGGAAGTGAAAAAGCACGTTCTGAGTTAATCATTAGTCCGGTTTTACTAGAGGTTCGTAAGATATTACAAAGAAAAATTAGTCTATTCTCTGGTACAGATTTTACTGTAGATTCGGCTTTAGGATTGAATGGAGTTTGTGATTTTGTTCTGAGTCGTTCACCCGAACAGTTAGAAGTGGAAGCACCAGCAGTTATGATTGTGGAAGCTAAAAAATCAGACTTAAATCCGGGTATTGGCCAGTGTATTGCGGAAATGATTGCTGCTCAAAAATTTAATGAAATTAATAATCAACCCATTCCTACAATTTATGGTAGCGTCACTAATGGTACTGTTTGGCGATTTCTACAATTAACGGAACAAACTGTAACAATTGATTTTACAGATTATCCCCTTCCTCCTGTTGATGTCATTTTAGGAATTTTAGTTTGGATGGTAACTGCTGCTAACTAGATAATCTACTAATAAAATTCTCATGTTCTGGACTTGCTAAACCCTGCTGGACAACGGTTAACACTTTTCCTAAATCTCCTCCTAATAATGCTATTTTATCTAACCATAAACCTGGGAATATTTGGGAACAAATTATATTATCTGCATTGGGTTGAAGTTGAATATACTCCCCTTGTTGTAACCTAAACCAATCAAATTGATAGTCATAAACTCGCCAGATTAAATATTCTTGGACTTGATTACGACGATAAACTTTGAGTTTTTCATGTAAATCATAGGAAGCACTAGAAGCAGCAATTTCTACTATTAATTCTGGCGCACCTTCTACATAATCATCTTGATTTATTCTTGATTGTCCTCCTGCTTCAATTCTTAATAAAGCATCCGGTTGTGGTTCGTTATCTGTATCTATTAGCACTGTGGCATTATCGGCGAAACCTATGCCCGGTGTAGCTGCTTTATAAACTCCCAGCCAAGTCATAATATAAGCATGGGGTTCTCCATGACTTTTGATTCTTAATGGTGATGCCACGTAAACTACTCCTTCAATTAATTCGGCTTTTTTGAGATTCGCCATGGCATGATAACGCCGTTCAAATTCATGACGGGTTAATTTGTCGCCGTTTTCTAGGGGAGGAATAGTTAAGATGGGAGAAATTGCAGTAGTAGATATCATAAAATTTGCTCAAATTTTGCAGAAAATGAAATTGTCACCAATCAGGATATCCAGGATTTCCAGGATGTTAACCAACATTTCGGTGATTTTGTGATTTAATGTTGTTGGGTTGCGCTGTCGCTTAACCCAACCTACATCTAACCAATAGATATCATTATTGTCAGATTATGTCTTTTTTAAGTTATTTTTTGTAATATTTGGGGTTGGGGTATGGGCTTACCGATTTGATTATAGCCATACACCAAATCTTCTAACACTTCCTTGGCATTTTCTAGAGCTTCTTCATAGCTTTCTCCGTGGGTTTTAGCATATTTTCCCCACTCAGGTAAAAAGGCAATATAGGCTTGATCTTCGTCAGACCATTGAATTAAAATACTATATTTCATAGTTTATCTGCTTTTTCTAATTGTTCAAGTTCTTTGATACTTTCTATTATATCTTTCTCTTGATAAGGTTTTGCATCTTTGCTGTCTTTGCCAGATAGAACTACAGGTTTTGGTAAAAGTGGATGAATCCAGTAAGAATGACTACCTTTTCCCCGCTTTGGTAATAATGTAAATCCTGCTTTTTGCAACATCTGTTTTAATTATCTAATTTTTTTGGGCATTTAGTTTTATTTATTTGGACTTCTGGAAATTGCATTTTAATGATGTTATTTAACGTTTTGGTGATTTTGTGATTTAATTTTGTTGGGTTGCGCTGTCCCTTAACCCAACCTACATTTTCTTATTAGTTTTTGTTGGTGGTTATAGGAGAACTCATTTGATAATACAGATTCAAATTTTCTATCCTCCCAGCTATTATTTCATTTTCCCGTAGTCCTACAATTGTTCCCTGTACAGGTTGTTCTCGATAATAGGCATGAACTCGGTTAGCTAAATCATTGCGTAAATTAGCAATAAAGTTATTAGGGTCACTGGTACGATAATAAAGGATTTTTTCGGGGTTGCCTTGGCTAAAACCAATAATTAATGACCAACAGCTATCTAAAAGTTGTAAAGCCTGGGGTGACAGAACTTTGGCTAGTTGTTGAAATTTTTCTTTGCTAATACTGGGATAAACCTCGATTTCACTACCACCATTGAAGTCAAAGTCAAAGCCAATGACAACGGAATTATCTACCAAAAATGGTTGCAATTCTTCAGCAGATTGACATAGGGATATTGCCTTGGCTAATTTTTGGGGATAATCACTGATGATAAACCAAAATTTGAGGCGAGAAGCACTAAATTCTCTTCTTAAATCAATACCTACTAATATCTGGTGGACTTTACTGAAATCGAAATCATTGCCAACAAAATTCTCAATGAGATGATAAGTTATTTTAACATCTGTCCTGGCTGCTACTTGCTGAAAAAAATTAATAGCTGTCTGATAATCTTGCCAATTTGGTTGATTACGAAATAAATTAAATCGAGCCGGATACAGTTGATCTTTTTGGATTTTACAAGAACATTCTAATCCCCAATGTGTAACTTTTTGAGTAAAATCATCGAAAATATTCAGGGTGTAGAGATGGTCAACATCAAAGATATGTTTATGTTGATTGATGTAATGTAGATTTTTTTGGCTACCTATAAATAAATTCTCAGAAATAGTCATTTATAATTCCTTCTTGTGCCTAGACAACCTCGAAATTTACAGTCTGGATACTCTTATCACATTACCACCCGTTGCAATAACCGCAAATTCAAATTATCACGGCGGGAATGTCGGGAGGTGTTTCTTTATGCAATAAAAAAGGCTTTGGATAAATACAATTTCCAGCTTTATGCTTTGTGCATTATGTCAAATCATGTTCATTATTTGATTGCACCTAAACAGCCAGAAGAGTTACCCAAAATTATGCACTTCCTCAACTGGTACACGGCGATGTGTTTTAATCGGATGTTAAGAAGAACAGGACATGGTTCGACTTCGCTCACCACAAGCTTTTGGGAGAAACGATATTACTGTGATGGGTTTCCTTCTTCAGATAGAAACAGAGTATTAAATACTTTACGGTATATTCACGCTAATCCTAAAGCTGCCAAAATGCGCCAGAGTTTTTTCTATGACTTCAGCAATTATGGCAGTTATGAACGCTTAACCGATGATGGTTTAACTCAATGGCATCCGGCTTTTTTACGACTGGGAAACAGCTTAGAAGAATGTGCCAAAAAGTATAAAGGCTTTTGTCAAAAGTATAAACCCAAGGAGAAGACCCCAACCCAATACCACTGGGGTAGTAAGCTGTTGGCTGGGGTTCATCTCACAAATCAGGGTTCAACCACCAACCCCAAAAAATCTAAGTCTCGTTTTTCACCTCCCCCGTCGTGCCAGGTATCGGAAACCCCGGAACTGACAAGGGTTGTTCGTCAATTCATCGAGGCGAACCGTGCGCCAAGGGATGTAGAAAAAGACTTTTGATATTTTTGGAGGTGGGTGATAGATTAAGGTGAGTTACTCCGCGTCGTCGCCTGCAAATGGGAAGTAAGAGACCCCTTGAGCCGAGGGTGTTACCTGACCACTTTGATCCTTAGAAGTAGAGATGGTTTCCCGTTCTACGGGAGCAACTTGTTGGGGGCGGATGTTTTTCTTAGTCATGGTGTTTTTTTCCTTTTTGTTTGTTTAGATCACTTCTTCGATGTGAAGAAGACTGGTTTGGTGAAGGCGTTAAATTGATTTTGAAGGGTAATTTAACGAGTTGTAATTCACCAGAAGCTTTTTTATAGTGATTTACCAAATCACTAAAGGGTAGAAATCAGCTATTTTTCGATCTGCTGTAATAATAGAGGCTTGGTTTATTTTGGCAACGGCTACAACTACTCTATCAACAGGATCTTTGTGTTCCCATTCTAATTTGACACTTTCTAGCCAAATTTCCTCATCAATTGGGACAATACGAATAACATTAGACTTTTTGAGAGTGGCAATATAGTCATCAATATCTACACCTAAATCTAATTTCTGGTTTTTACTTTTGATGACTAAGTGAAGCTACCTTG
Organism: Sphaerospermopsis sp. LEGE 00249; assembly: GCF_014299995.1. Taxonomy (NCBI): domain Bacteria; kingdom Bacillati; phylum Cyanobacteriota; class Cyanophyceae; order Nostocales; family Aphanizomenonaceae; genus Sphaerospermopsis; species Sphaerospermopsis sp. LEGE 00249. Next base: position 32,666 of record NZ_JACJUZ010000033.1, read on the forward strand.
ATTTCAATAGTACAGCCAATTATGATTCAACGCAAGACATTATTCATAATAATTTCTTATAGTAGATTAGAGCTATTGACATTACTGTTTAGTTGCTATTGCATGACGAGGAAATCACTGTCAAAAATTTTAAATACTAATTTTAAGCCACAGCAAAGGAGAAAATTAACACTTATTAAAACCGTTTTTTTTTTGACATAATAAAAAATTATATACGTTAAAATATGTAAATTGAGTTGACATTTCAGCCGAATCAATATGACAATTACTTTTGTGTTCTGGAAAGCACTATCGTAATAAAAATGCCATAAAATAGACATTTATGGCGGAAAAAACTATTTAGGCGAATAATTAACAAATTAAATGCCAAAATCCTCAATTAAAACGGAAATCCAGAAATTATGGAACTTGACACAGGGTGATTCACAAATATGTGTAGCCATACTCGACGGATTGGTTGATCAATCTCATAGTTGCTTTAATGCAGCAAATTTAACAAGATTGCCAACACTTATTCAGGGAGAAGCTACTGCTAACGGATCTATGTCTGGACATGGAACTCATGTCGCAAGTATCATATTTGGTCAACATAATTCTTCAGAATTACAGGGAATAGCTCCCCAATGTCGAGGGTTAATCCTCCCTATTTTTGGTGACAATAATAGGAAACTTTCTCAACTAGATTTAGCTCGCGCCATTGAACAAGCCGTCAATGCTGGAGCGCATATTATCAATGTCAGTGCTGGACAACTCACCGATAATGGTGAAGCAGAAGGCTGGTTAGATAGGGCTGTGCAACTATGCAAAGATAACAATGTTTTAATTGTGGCTGCTGCTGGTAATGATGGTTGCGAATGTCTGCACGTCCCCGCATCCTTACCCACTGTATTAGCAGTAGGGGCGATGGATGACCAAGGTAAACCCATAGACTTTAGCAACTGGGGAGAAATTTACCAAAATCAAGGCATCCTTGCCCCAGGGTCAAACATCTTAGGGGCAAAACCCGGAGGAGGGACACAAAAACTCAGTGGTACTAGCTTTGCTACTCCCATTGTTTCCGGTGTCGCTGCTTTACTCCTAAGTCTGCAAATTCAACGCGGTGAAACACCCGACCCCGCTAAGGTGAGAACCGCCTTATTAGAAACTGCCATACCTTGCACAACCAAGGATACCGACGATGTGAGTCGCTGCTTGCTAGGCAAGTTAAATATTTCCGGTGCATTGCAATATTTCACAGGAGGAACAATGTCTGAAGAATTAGATACTATTGACACCGTGGACAGTATAGAAGCTGCTGGTTGTGGTTGCGGTGGCATAGATACAACAAACATCACTGAACCCGAACCCAACCCGGAGGAATTTATCCCAGATGAAATAGCAGAAGTTGTTCCGGCTATACCAGCGACAATTTCTGCAACTTTAACAACTGCAACTATATCAAATTCCAGACCTACAACACCTACAACTATGTCAAACCGCACATCTAACTACATCACCGCCAGCCAAGCACCCAGCGACCTCGCTGAAGTTAACCTAGTTTATGCTTTAGGTACACTGGGTTATGATTTTGGTTCAGAAGCCAGAAGAGACTCTTTTAAACAACTAATGCCGGGAGTACAAATAGACGGAACAGCAATTCCCGCTAACCCTTATGATGCGCGGCAGATGGTAGATTATTTAGGAGATAATCTTTCTGAGGCTAAATCCTTAATTTGGACATTGAATTTAGAATTAACTCCTATCTATGCCATAGAACCAGGTGGGGCTTTTGCCAGAGATGTCTATGAAATTTTACAACAATTATTATCGGGACAAATTCAACCAGAAGACAGCGAGAATTATGTAGAGAGAGTCAGTATTCCCGGTATTTTATCTGGACGCAGTGTAAAACTCTTTTCTGGTCAAGTTGTGCCTGTAATTGAAGTTCCCAACACACGGGGGCTTTACGGTTGGAAGGTTAACACCTTGGTTGAGGCTGCTATTCAGACAGTCCAAGCACAAGCCACAGAAGCCCAAGAAGAGTCTATTCGCCGCACTTTGGGTAGTTTCCTCAGCCGTATTTATTATGATTTACGCAATTTAGGTACAACTTCCCAAGACCGGGCGTTAAATTTTGCTTCTACGAATGCTTTCCAAGCGGCTTCTACCTTCGCTGAAGCTGTGGCTACAGGTATGGAATTGGATAGTATTACAGTAGAGAAAAGTCCTTTCTGTCGTTTAGATAGCGATTGTTGGGATGTAAAATTGAAGTTCTTTGATCCTGAAAATAGCCGTCGTGCGAAGAAACTATTCCGGTTTACAATTGATGTGAGTGATATTATTCCTGTGACCTTGGGTGAAGTCCGTTCTTGGTCTACTCCTTATTAATTAAGTAGTAGTAGGTTGGGTTAAGCGACAGCGCAACCCAACACAGTTTTGATCATGTTGAGTTTTTTAATGTTGGGTTTCCTTGCGTCAACCCAACCTACAATCTAAAATCTACAATTGATTATGAGATTACCTAAACTTTCCCCACCAATAAAAAGACCGGATATTATTTATCCTCATCGGTCTGTTGATGTGATTCATGGCAGAGTTGAAGATTTAGTTCATATTCGCATGGATTTATTACATGGTGCTAACTATAATGATCCTGCTGCTTTTCAAAATCGCAGTTATCAGCAAATTAAGTCCTCTTGTAGATGTACGTTTTAGGAATTATCAAAATTATGAGTATACCAAAGAAAACTCCCGCAAATTCCAGCCAACCAGAACCTCAACTACCAGCAGAAATTGAACGCAAATTATTATCTACTGGTTTAGAGGATTATGGTTTTTGGTCACAGGAAATGGCTAGACAAAAAGCCCAGCAAACTGAACCTGATAAACCTTTCCGTCGTGGTCGTATTTGGTGTTAATCTTCAGAGATGCGACTTCTTAAAGTGTATTGATATCAATTCCTTTAGGCTGATTTCAATAATGGACAATTAACAATGAACAATTGAAAATTACCTCTCCCTTGAAAGGGGAGGTTTTAAACCTTGAATGAAACAATTATCAATTGTCAATTGATAATGCTTGTCCATTTAATTTCTTTTACTGGAATTTTCTGGCTGTATTCTGGATTCTGCGTTTTGCGTTCTGTATTCTTACTTGTTCAGACTCAAACATCAATATTAATTAGTAACCATGAAAACCTTAATTTCTTGTTTAGTCGTCTTAGGAATTGGTGCAACTGTGTTAGTTTCTGATCAGAGTATTGCCCAATCATCTAAAATTGAAGAATTTGTTGCTAGGGGTACAGAACCATTTTGGAGTGTGACTGTTGGTAGACGAGGAATTATTTACAGTTCACCAGGAAACAGAGATCAAACTTTCCCGTATACAGCACCATTAACAGCCCAAGGAAGACCAAATGATTTAGTTAGAGTATACCGCTTTAGAGGTCGGGAAAACAATATGTTAATTCTGAGAAAAGTTAATAGTTGTAGTGATGGGATGTCAGATAAAAATTACCCTTATTCGGCTATTTTGATGTTAGGAAATAGGGTTTTAGAAGGTTGTGCTGAGAAAAAATAATATCATTCATTTGGTAATTGGTAATTGGTAATTGGTAATTGGGAAAAATAAAATGATTACCTAGTCCCCAGTCCCCAGTCCCCAGTTAAAATCTTCTTTCAAACTCAATAATTGCCCGACTATCATCAGTTAAATTTGTGGAAGCACGAACACGAAAATCATCATTAATTCTGTAATTAATACCCCATTGAAAGGGGTCACTAGCGGTTAAAATTTTGATCGTAGAAAAGGAAAATTTGCTAGAAATATCCACACCTGCTTCTAATGCTAATTCTATAGTCGAGTTGCTTTTACCTGCTTCGGGTTTATCAGAAAGAATGGTAGGAAATATCCGCAGTTCACTTAAACCAAAAGCATCTCCAATTTGGCTAAATGCAGCTTGAAAGTTATTGAAAACAGCCGAACCAGCAATATTAATTAAACCCAATGTTGTGTCACCACGTCCTTGGGTGTCTACAAACCCACCTCCTAACAAAGTGACAATTTCTGTTTGTGAACGTGAGGGACTACTTTTTAATTCTAAATTCTCATTTAGTTGACTAGCAAGACCTTTAACTATTGCTTCGACGCGGACGGTTTCTAATTCTGATAACCCTGTCGAAACTTGTCTGCTGAGATCAATTGTTTGGATTCCATCTAACACTTTAGCAAACAGTTTAATATCTAACTCAGGATCACGAGGATCAGAAGTTCTAAAAGTTGCAGTATGTTTATAGTTACGAGCTAAATTGAATTGGGTAGTAAATAAATTTACGCCACCTTTGGTTAATCTGATAGTTCCTGCGGGTATAGGATTATTTAAAGTACCACTTACATTTAAATCACCAGTTGCTAGGAAGTTGAAAACAGGTGGACGAGCTATTTCTACACTTTTTCCTAGCTTGATTTGCAAATTATTTAATCTGGTTATTCCGCTTTCAATATCACTGGTTTTGTTTTGTTTATTATCTGCAAAAATTGATAAATCAGAACCTGTTTGAGATAAGGTTTGTGTATCAGATTCTGTTAGTAAAACTTGACCATTAGATAATTCTATACCACCACTAATTGCTGGTTGTAATACTGAACCTGTAATTTCTAAATTACCACTTGCACCACCTTGATATAATCCCTTGAGATTTAATACTAATTGTTCTAGTTTCACACTCAAGGGTTTATCTATTTGGATGTTTTGACTGTTGAAAATTGGTATTTCTCCTGTGGCTTCTATTTTACCATTGCTAAACTGCCCTTGGAGGTTTTCTACTAATACTTTATTAAAATCAAATTCGGCTTTTCCAGACACATTGGTTAGTTTACCTTGTAAAGCTTGGGCTGCAAATGTGGCGTTATTAAGAGAGGCAGTACCTTTAACTAATGGTTGTTGTCTAGTTCCTCTGACAGCTAAATCTACTTCTCCTTCACCGTTCTCAAAAGCTATTTGATCGGTGAACAGATTTAATAATCCTAAACCTTCATCTTTGACTTTGACATCTAGGGTAATTTGATTGTTGTCTGGTGTTACTGATGCAAATGGTAATTTGTAGGGAATATCACCAGTAATGTTAACTGGTTCGTTTCCTACTGCTATGACTTGACTGCCAAATTTCAAACGTCCATCAGCATAACTAAAACCTGCGTTGGCTGACTGTATTGGTTTTTGATTGAGTGTTCCTTCTGTGATTTTTAATTCTCCTCTAGCTTGGGGGTTGGCTATATTACCAGCTATAGCAGCATCAATGTTGAGATTACCACTAATTCCTACGGGGATTTTGACAAAGTTATTTAATAGTTGAATCGGGAATTTTTCGACTGTTAATTTTCCTGATTGTTCTTCACCACCAACATTACCAGTAAAGGCTATTAGTCTATCTTTCGCTTCGATGCTCAAAGGTTGTAACCGCAAAACACCTTTTTCAAAAGCACCTTTAGCAATGACTTTTTCGGCACGATAAAACCGATTAGGTTCTGTTTCTCGACCCCAAGTAAAGTTTTGTCCTTGTAAGTCAAATTGTGCTGTTAGTCCGTTTTTTGTAGCGGTGTTGATGGCAATTTCTCCGTTGAAAGTTCCCTTTAAGTCTTTTAAATATGGTATTGGTTTTGATTCTAGCCGTTTTTGTTCTTCCGCAACTAGAAGTGCTTCAATTTCTGCTAAACGTTGAATTTGATTAAATAAAGGTTGATTTGGTAAACCTCGCGGGTTGGTGGTTAAATCTGCTGCTGTACCGTAGGTGGGAGGTGTTAAACCTCTTTGTAAATCTTGGATTTCAAATATTTGGGCAACGGTGAGTAAATCTTGAATTTTGCCTTGGTTGATGTTAATTTTGGCTTGTACTTGGGGACCTTGAGGAGTTTGTTTGAGGTTAGCATCAAACAGGTAGCGACTTTGATCGTTGATAAATTCGCTGTTTGTGAAGGCGGCTAAATTATTGTTGTATTGAAATTCGGTGGTGAAGCGATCGCCTTTAATTCTACCAAGTTGCGGTTTGGCGATCGCAATATTTCCCCGTGTTGCTAATGTCTGTTGATTTATTTGCAAATCTCCCGTTAACAAACCAGCTAATGCACCTTGACCCAAAATCGGATTATTAGGTAAGTTTAAATTTAAGTTTAAATTTAACACTTGTAAGGGGAAATTATTAACTTTAACTGCCCAATTTTCGCCTTGAGATTGACCTGTAGCTGATGCTTGTTGCCACTGTACTAAAAAGGCGCTAGGTTGATTATTGGCATTTAATTTAGCTGCTAGTCTGTCTCTTTTACCAGCAACATCTAAACTTAAACCCCTTCCTTGCACTAAATTAATGTTACCAGTTAATAATGGTTCAAAGGCAAACTTTTGTATTTTGCTTTGCACTTGCAAATTTTGCAAACCCAAAGATCCAATAACATTCGGTGCTGTGATTTTCCCGGTAATTTGTCCTTTAAAATCTGCTTTTCCAGCTACATTGATCGCATGAGGTAATTGCAAAGGTAATTGTTTAAGGTCATAATTTTGCGCTTGAACATTGAGATTTAATTGAGTAATTTCTGGTATACCTGGTTGTTTAGCATCAGCTAAAATATAACCACTGGCGTTTAAATTTGGAGTTCTTGCTTGGGGAATAGTTAATTGTTGACCATTCCAAGAAACTACAGCATTTAAAGGAGAATTTATTCCCGGAATACCTCGACTAAATTGCACTTGACCAGTAGCACGAATATCAGCTAATTTCGCAGACCCAACAATACCAGCAACTTTTAACTGACCTGCAAATTTACCTGATAATTGTTGATTTAAACGTTTTAATTGTACACCAGAACTATTAACTAATGCTTGGTAACGACCATTAGCAAGTTGAATATTAGACGCTGTAAATGTTCCCCCGGCAAGATTTAACTTTGCTTGACCATTTGCTTGAATAGTTTCAGGTTGAAAAGATGTAACATTACCAGCAACATTAAACTCACCAACTAATGCACCTTGTATTTGAGGTGGAACATTTGCTAATCTCTGCACAGGTACATTTTCTACTGCAACTTGCGCCTTGTAGCGACCATTACTAACTTGAATATTTTTAGCTGTAATTGTGCCATCATTAACTTTTAAACTGCCTTCACCAATAGCACCAAAATTATTGAAGTTGAAATTTTCGGTATTACCTGCAATAGTAAATTTCCCGGCGATGGGATTATTGAAAATGGGGGGAGATTGTTTTAAGATTGTTCCCAATCGTACATCTTGAGCTATCAAGTCAGCAATAAAGTTTTTATCTTCCAACTGAAAACGAGAAATGGCAATTTTACCGCCAGCAATATTAATCTTGGCATCTTCTGGACGAATATTAGTAATTTTAAAATTTTCAGAAGTTCCTGAAATGATTAATTTACCGTTAAATGCTGCGTTATTTAAAGAGATATTTTCTAATTGTTCTTCTTTGAGAAATGGTGTTAATTTTACACCTGAAGCTTGAGCGACAGCTTGCCAACTTTGAGGATTATAATTACCATAAACCCGGATTATATTCCCAGCAATATTAACAGCAACATTACGAAAATCAACTGTACGATTTGAGTTAATAATTGTTTCACCAGTAGCAGCATAGCTTGCTTGGGGAGCTTGCCATTTTACAAAAGTTTGAATATTGTTAGCTGTACCAATAAGCTTAGCTGTAGCTGAGACAGTGCCAATTTTGAATGTAGAGTTAATATGATCATTATAAAGTTTAGCGATCGCATCCCCTGGAACATTTTTAGCAGTTAAATTCACATTGATTTGCGGTATTTTCCCCAGGGCAATTTTTCCCGCCCCGCTAACTTCACCACCTAATTTTGTTTGTCCTTGAATATCTTTGAGAGTCAGCAGAGCATCACGAGTTGAAAGCTCAAATTTACTACTAACTTTCTCAAAATCAACTTGATCAATTTTAGCAGTTTTGATATTAGCCACAGTTCCTGAAAGCACAGGTTTGTCAATATTTCCTAATATCTGCAAATCGGCTTTAACCACCCCACTCACAGGGAAAGGTGATTGCACTTTCAGAGTTTCTAAGGCATTTGATACACTTACAGCATTGACACGCCCTGATAAATTAAAACCTTTTTCTCGGTCAATCAAACCTTTAGCAGTAAGGGGAATTTTACCATAATTACTAACTACATTATCTAACTCTATAGCTAATCCTTGAAACCTGACATTTCCCTGAGTATTGCTTAATAGTTGTGGGACTTGGGGAATTTGTAGAGTTACCCCTTGTAAAGCAGCAGTACCATCTAATAAAGTTTGTTGATTTGGTATTAATTGAATTTGTAAATCACCATTTACCCGACCAGCTTGTAAATTTATTGGTAATTGAATCAAACGAGTAATATCTGCGGCTAATAAATCTTGGGTTTTTACCTTTAAATTACCTTCTAAATTTGCCTGGGCGCGGAGATTTCCTTGCAGGAAAATATTACCACCGTTCTCTGGTTTTCCGGCTACGTCAAATTTAATCAGTCGGTTATTTTCTATCAGTTGGGCAGTTCCGTATAGTCCTGAAAATGTTACAGGTATTGGGGACTGGGAACTGGGGACTGGGAAATTGATATTTTTCCTTTGTTTCTCTGCTGCTTCTGCTTCCCCTGTTGCCTGGGTTTTCTGGTTTCCTACTAATATTAACTTGGCGTTGCGAACGCGCAGTTTATCTAAATCGGTTTTAATCAGTCCTGGTTTTCCTAGTGGGGCGATAGTGGTAGTGATCCAGCGTCCTTGGTTATCCTGTTGAATATAAATATCTGGGTTAATTAAAGTAACATCTAATTTTAATTGACGATTAACAACTAACTGCCAAGGATCAAAACCCACATCTACCGCTTCTATTGTCACCCGATCTGTATCCGTGGGTGTGGGGGGGATAGCTGAAGCAGCAAACCTAACTCCTGTGAGGGAAAATTCTTTGACTTCTCCCAATTCAACTGGACGGTTGAGGATATTCGTAAGATTTTGTTGTGCTAGGGGTGCTAACTCTGTTTGGATAAAATTTCTTAAACGCCAAATACCACCGATGATTACAATTAGCAAAAATGCGCCTAACGCCATGCTACCACGACTCAATATGATCAACCATAAGCCTTTGCGGCTTGCGGTTGGGGTTTCTTGATCTTTTTTGGAAGTGTTAGACATGGGTTTGCACTCTGGAAATTGCCGGAGTTAGTGGTCAAACATCCTCTTATAATTAGCACAATATTTAGCTGTGCCACTGGTAGGGTACAGACCAGTTTACATATTTCCCCAGGTTTAGCCAGAGATTACCACAATTAGGGTTTGATTTGCCTGAAATCTTGAAAAATATACCTTTCGTCTATTATTGGCTTTCCCAGAGGCACAATCTCGAACTTTAATAGAAATAATATAAACGTCAAGTCAAAGGATTAAAGAATTAAAGATGCGTGTTTTTGTACTACTATTCAATGCGGGAACTGATAATGAAGGGATTCACTCGATTCGGGTGGGCGATCGCAATACAATCATGATGTTTGAATCAGAAGATGATGCCACCCGCTTTGCTTTAATGTTAGAAGCGCAAGATTTCCCGACACCGACGGTTGAGGGAATGGATGACCAGGATATCATAGACTTTTGCAAAAGTGCGGATTTTGGCTGGGAACTTGTGCCAGAAAATAGTAATACCGTGGTGACACCTCCAAAACAGAACGTAGAAGAAACTGATTGGAAACCAGAAAGTCAAACTCAAAATAACTATGATAACTATAGTTCTCAGTCAGAAGAACAGCAAATGTCTGATTCTGAACTAGACAGCTTCCGTCGCCGACTAGAAGGGTTATTGTAAGTAGTCATTAGTCATTAGTTGTTGGGAAAGTAGGGAATAGGGAATAGGGAATAGGGAATAGGGAATAAGTAAAGAATTTTCTACCCAGTCACCAGTTACCAGTCACCAGTCATCAGTCACCAGTCACCTGTTCCCTTACCTGCTATATAAAACCTAGACAAAACTAGACTTTACTTTCTACTTCAACGGGAGCATGGGAGCAGTTATCCCTCAGTAGACTTTCACGCCTTAGCCAGACGCGATTGTGTTCCAATTAAGTTTCTGAAAAAGACTACCACCATCATTGCTTGGTTTTCGCGTCGGCAATAGTCTCAATTCAATACTTGATATCACCGTATTATATATCAAGTAGTTGATTTTTTCCTAAAAATATATTGATTTTTGTCAATACAAGTATAGTTTTGTCTATGAAATTGTCAACTTAGGACTTGCTCACCAATAAATTCTCAACTAAAATAGGATTGCTAGATTGCTATATGCGAATTTTGCTAGTTGAAGATGAACCAGGAATAGCCCAATTTATCAGTCAAGGACTCAGAGAGATGAGTTACGCTGTTGATGTGGCTCATGATGGTGAAGAAGGTAAGGAATACATCTTTGCTGCTGAGTATGACATTATCATCTTAGATATTATGCTACCCAAAATTGATGGGTTAAAGCTACTAGGAGAATTTCGCCAGCAAAAAATTAAAACTCCAGTCTTACTTTTAACAGCACGGGATACTGTAGAAGATCGGGTAAAAGGATTAGATCATGGTGCAGATGATTATTTAGTCAAGCCATTTGCATTTTCAGAATTACTGGCACGGTTACGAGCTTTGCAACGTCGCCCACCATTACAATTTAACACCATTTTACAGGTTAGTGATTTAACTATGGATGTAGTCACAAGGGAAGTTCAGCGTGGAGGACGTTTCATTGAACTTAGCCCCTTAGAGTTTAAACTTTTAGAGTATTTATTGCGTAATTCCAATACAGTAGTTACCCGTACACAAATAGGTGAACACGTTTGGGATTTTGATTTTTATAGTGATTCTAATGTTGTAGATGTATATGTTGGTTATTTGAGACGGAAAATAGATCGGGGTTCTGATCAGCCACTACTGCATACAGTTAGAGGAGTAGGATATTGTCTCAAGGGAATAGGTGATAGGTGACTGGGGATTGGTGATTGGGGAAAAATATTTACCTCCTGACTCCTGACTCCTGACTCCTGACTCCTGACTCCTTGAAATCCTGACTCCTGACTCCTGACTCCTGCTGTATGTTTTCTCAACGATTTAATCAAAGTACAATTAGAACTCGTCTAACAACATGGTACATACTGCTTTTGGGCTGTACGCTAGTAGTTTTCGATACCTATTTATATATTCAATTAAAACATAGTTTACTTGGTCAATTAGATACAGCTTTGCAGGTTGCAGCTTCGGAAACTTTTGCTGAAGTGATTCAGGTAAATGGTCATCCTACTTTGAAGATCAAACAACAGTCTGAAACTATTACCCGTAAGTTAACTAATGCTGGTTTTTCCGTGCGTTTGGTTTCTCCCCAAGGTGAAATTTGGGATGGTATCGGTAGTTACAAAACCATATCACCGATGATGCCCGTAAAAATCGGTTATACCAGTGTTACTGAATACGGCAAGATTTGGCGAGTTTATACTCAACCATTATCTTTATCTTCCACTGCTGGTTGGTTACAAGTTGCCCAATCTCTAGATCCTATTTCTGAAGCTTCAGAACATCTGCTGACTTTGATGCTTTTGAGTTTTCCTTTAATTCTCTTAATTGCAGCTTGTGGAGGTTTATTTTTAGCGGATCAAGCGTTACGTCCTATTGGTCGCATTATTCGCACTGCCCAGGCAATAAGTCCTAATGATTTCACCCAGCGCATCGGTTATCAAGGTTCAACAGATGAAGTGGGAAGATTAGCTATCACCTTGGATGGGATGTTAGATCGCTTGCAAGCTGCATTTGAGCATGAACGCAGATTTACAGCCGATGCTTCTCATGAGTTACGCACACCTTTAACAGTGATTAAAGGCAGACTGGGTGTAACTTTAAGTAGAGAGCGTACACCAGAAGAATATCATCATACCTTACAAGAATTACAACGGGAAGTTGATCGTTTGATTCGTCTTGCTAATGGTTTGCTTTTTCTCACTCGTTTGGATCAAAGTGAATCTGAATATCAATGGACTTTGACAAATGTTGATTTAAGCGAGTTACTAGAAGTTCTCATTGAGCAAATTCAGCTTTTAGCAGCAGATAAAAATATTACCATCTGTGCAAGTATAAAACCCTTACTTTACATTACTGGCAATTCTGATCACTTAACCAGTTTGTTTTTAAATTTACTAGATAACGCCATTAAGTACACATCCCCGGAAGGTAAGATTAGTGTAGAAACATATCGTGAAAATGAACAGGTGAAAGTAACTATCACTAATACGGGTAAAGGAATTGCATCGGAACATTTACCCCATTTGTTTGAGCGTTTTTATCGTGCAGAAAGCGATCGCTCACGGTATACAGGTGGATCAGGATTAGGTTTAGCGATCGCCCATGAAATTGTTCGCTTACACAGTGGTAAAATTTATGTCACCAGTAACCCCCATCAATTCACCACATTCACTGTAGAATTACCATTTTGATACTGCCAACTTAATTCTAAGAAAATTCTTAATTTCTTCTCATGCTTTTCTTAAAATTTGTGGACTAATTTAGAGGGTAGTTCATAAAGTTTTCTAATGCTGAGGAAAGAAAAAATCAATGGATGGCAGTTTAATTCTTTTTAACATTCTCAATCCCCCTGTGTTGTTCTTCTTTTTGGGAATGCTGGCGGTTTTTTTAAAATCAGATTTAGAAATTCCCCAACCCTTACCAAAATTATTTTCACTGTATTTGCTGTTATCCATTGGTTTTAAAGGCGGACATGAACTAGCAGAAAGTGGCATTAACTCGCAAATAGCAATGACGCTGATAGTTGCTATTGTCATGGCTTCTATTGTACCAGTATACACCTTTTTTATTCTCAGAATCAAGCTTGATCATTACAATGCAGCTGCTATCGCTGCTACCTACGGTTCTATTAGTGCAGTCACCTTTATTACCGCTAGTTCTTTTCTAGAAAAACTGCACATTCCCTATGGGGGACACATGGTAGCAGCATTAGCTTTAATGGAATCTCCAGCTATTATTATCGGCTTAATTCTGGTGAGAGCATTTGCACCCAAGACAGAAGGTGAAGAAGGATTTTCTTGGGGAAAAGTGATGCACGAAGCTTTTTTAAATGGCTCAGTGTTTCTGTTAATTGGTAGTTTGCTAGTTGGACTATTAACAGGAGAAAAAGGTTGGGAAAAATTACAACCATTTACTCAAGGAATTTTCTACGGTGCGCTGACTTTCTTTTTACTGGATATGGGATTAGTAGCAGCCAGAAGAATTAAAGATCTAAGTAAAACAGGTTCTTTCTTAATTGGTTTTTCTGTTTTCATTCCTGTTGTCAATGCTATCTTAGGAATTTTGATTGCAAAAGTCTTGGGAATGGGAGAAGGAAATGGACTTTTATTTGCGGTTTTATGTGCCAGTGCTTCTTATATTGCCGTACCGGCAGCGATGAGATTAACTGTTCCCGAATCTAATCCTAGTCTTTATGTTTCTATGGCTTTAGCTTTAACATTCCCCTTTAATATTATTGTGGGAATTCCTCTTTACTTACAAATTTTAAAACTTGTTGGTGTATAGCTCATTAGTCTTTTGACCATAGATTTACAAACATGAAATTACAAACATCAGAAATTGCTGTTTTCTGTCCAATAGGTATTAGTCTAGGTGTTATTTATGGAACTCGTTAACCGAGTAGAAATCATTGTCAGCACCCTGGAACAAAGAGAAGTTATAGATATCCTTAATTCTGTGAAAGTTCCTGGATATACATTAATAGAAAATTCTTACGGTAAAGGGGATAGGGGGATTTGTTATAACGATTTGGGGCGAGAATTTAGCAATAGTTATATTTCTACTATTTGCACCAATCAAATACAATTTGAATACCTGCTCAGAGATATTTTACCCATCCTCAAAACCATTGGTGGTATTTGTTTAATTACCACAAGTAATTCTCTGATATCAGATACCTTTTCCCCCAATCTAACAAGTCTAAATTTATCAATCCCTATTATGCAAGAAGTCCAAAAAGTAGAGATTGTTATTGATACATCTCACATTGAAGATGCTCTGAACATTTTAGAAATCGTCTCTGTTTCTGGATATACAATTATTAAAGATACCTCTGGTAAAGGTGATCGAGGTTTAGTATCTTCCGATATTGACTATGAATTTAGTAATAGTTACATTATGACAGTTTGTACCAATCAAAAACAATTAGATAATTTAGTGGAAAAAATCACCCCTCTGCTGAAAAAAATCGGAGGTGTGTGTTTAGTAACTGATGCAAAATGGGTTAATCACTAAATAATTAAGGAGTCAGGAATCAGAATTTTTGATCAATAAGTAGATTATTAAATTTCTAGGATGTTGCAGATACCAAAAGAATAAAAACACTAAAACGAAAATCACATGAATTCTACAATGCCAATGAAAAGAATTATCAAAGGACTGAACGAATTTCAAACTAACTATTTCACAATTCATCAGGAAATGTTCCGCCAATTATCTCAAGGACAAACTCCTGAAATTCTCTTTATTACTTGTTCTGATTCTCGCATTGATCCGAATTTATTAACACAAACTAAACCAGGAGAACTGTTTATTATTCGGAATTTGGGTAATATTATTCCCACTCATGGAAGTCCTAATAGCAGTGAAGGTGCGGGAATTGAATATGCTGTTTCTGCTTTAAATATTAAGCATATTATTGTTTGTGGTCATTCTCACTGTGGTAGTATGAAAGCACTCCTACAATTAAATAATTTATCTGATGAAATGCCTTTAGTTTATGATTGGTTAAAACGCAATGCCGAGTCTACCCGTCGTCTTTTGCGAGAAAACTATCAAAACTATGATGGGGAAACATTGCTAAAAATAGCTGTAGAAGAAAATGTTTTAACTCAAATTGAAAATTTAGAAACCTATCCTGTGATTCGTTCTAAATTACATGGTGGTAAAATATCTCTCCATGCTTGGGTTTATGAAATAGAAACAGGACAAATTTTTGCTTACAATGCTAATGATAGTAAGTTTGTGCCTTTAAGTTCTGACGCTTTCCCTGTTCCCGATCCTTTAGCTTGTTTAAAAGCAGGTTAATTGAGAAAATATTTATTTAATATTTATTTTTTGATGAGGTAGAAAAGTTAAAGTTGATAAATACATAAACTTTGGATTTAAAAAATCAATTTTTATCAATTAATTCAAAGTTTATCTACCTCATTATTTGATTTTTTTTAGGAAACATTTAGCCATCTACCATCAAAATGAAAAATTACGTAAATTCAGATTTTTCAGATAAAATAGCTGAAGAAAATAATTACCTAAATATAGGGAGTCAATGGTTTTTACGCACACCAGAAAGAGCATTAGAACAAGCATATAAAATGGCTTTAAAAATTAAAGATATTGAATTAGAACATTTTGCAGGGGATAAAGTATCTAGTCAGTCAGGTGATTACAGTCAAAATGTTTTAGATTGTTTTCAGACAGATGTGGAAAAATATTTAAAGATTATTAAAATCAGAGTTGTAGAATTTAAGGTGAGTCGATTTTTTATCAAAAACTCTAATTACGCTTTTTTGGATAAACTAAAATTAATTGATGAAGTTCTCTCCAGATACAAAAATGAGGATTTAGAATTATCTAATTCTAATGTTGTAGCTTATTCTCAAAAACCAACTCTTACCAAGCTAGAATCTCACCAACAACCACCAAAAAATTCCTCTCAACTAACATCAAAACTCAGTTTAGAAAATATTGAACCAGTCACCAAAAAAACTGGTATTTTTCCCAGATCCATTGGTAGAACATTTCGTAAAATTACCAATGATATGAGTCCAAGTTCTGAACAGGAGGTATTGCGGAATTTTCAAGCATCGAGAAAAATTACCAAACGAGCTATTAACTGTTTGTTGTTATTAATTCTCATTCCCTTGTTAACTCAAGAATTGTCTAAAAAGTTTTTCATACTTCCTGCTGTAGAACATTTTCGCAGTGTTGAAAGTACACCTATTTTTCTGAACTGGGAAATGAAAGAGGAAGCACTAAAAGAATTGCAGTCTTTTGAGGAAGAATTAAAATTTGACAATTTATTGAAACATTCTCCTCAAATTTCTGCCGAAGCTATGGAAGAAAAAATTTCACTTAAAGCAGAAGAATTAGCAGAAGAATTTAAACATAAAAGTAATAGTGCAGTGGCAAATGTTTTTGCGGATTTATTAGGTTTATTTGCTTTTGCAGTTGTGGTAGTCATCAATAAAAAAGGGGTGATAGCTATTAAAAATCTGCTGAATGAAATTATTTATGGTTTAAGTGATAGTGCCAAAGCATTTATCATTATTTTATTCACAGATATTTTTGTAGGTTTCCATTCTCCTCACGGTTGGGAAGTGATTTTAGAAAGTATTGCTAGTCATTTGGGTATTGCCGCAGATAGAAATGCTATTTTCCTATTTATTGCTACATTCCCAGTAATTCTAGATACTATATTCAAGTATTGGGTTTTCCGTTATCTGAACCAGATTTCACCTTCAGCAGTAGCAACACTGAAAAATATGAATGAATAGGTAATTAATTGATAATTGATAATTGATAATTGACAATTGTTTCATTTAAGGTTTAAAACCTCCCCTTTAAAGGGGAAAAAAATTTCCCGTGGGTTGCGTTATCTCGTAACCGAAATTACAATATCAATTATTTTGTAACCTAACCGAGTAGTATTGACTGATAACGGATAACTGATAACTGATAACTGAGAAATGACAAATTTACAAGAACGCGGACATCTACTCACAGAACAAGTAAATCCTAATAGTCTGAATTTAGACCAACTAAACTCTTTGGAATTGGTAGAATTATTTAATACTGAAGACCAAAAAGCGGTAGTTGCTGTTGCCAGTGCAAAGGTTCAGTTAGCCGCAGCTATTGAAAAGACGGCTGAACGTTTACATCAAGGTGGACGTTTATTTTACATCGGTGCGGGAACAAGTGGACGGTTAGGGGTGTTAGATGCGGCTGAATGTCCACCTACTTTTTGCACATCTCCAGAGTTGGTACAGGGTATTATTGCTGGTGGTGCGGGGGCGTTGTTACGCAGTTCTGAGGGTTTAGAAGATTTAGCGGAAGATGGTGAAAGTGCGATCGCCCAACACAAAATTAATCAACTGGATGTAGTCGTCGGTATCACTGCTGGGGGTACTACTCCCTATGTTCAAGGTGCATTAAAAGCAGCACGTCAAAGGGGAGCTTTAACAGTTTTTATCGCCTGTGTTCCCGCAGAACAAGTTCCCTTTGATGCAGATATTGATATTCGCTTGTTAACAGGACCAGAAATATTAGCAGGTTCAACTCGGTTGAAAGCTGGTACTGCAACCAAACTGGCCTTAAATATCCTTTCTACCAGCGTGATGGTGAAATTAGGGAAAGTTTACGGTAATAGAATGGTGGATGTTGCGGTAACAAATCAAAAATTACGCGATCGCGCTTTAAGAATTTTACAAGATTTAACCGGTTTAAGTCGAGAAGCCGCAGGTTTCTTATTAGAACGTAGTGGTAAATGGGTGAAGTTGGCTTTATTAATGCACTGGACAAATTTAGATAAAACCGCAGGTGAGGAACTTTTAGCAGTGCATAAAGGTAATTTGCGTGTGGCTGTGGATACTTATCACAGGAGTCAGGAGTAATACCTTGTTATCTCGTTTATCTCGTTATCTCGTTCCCAGTCTCCAACTGGGAATAGACCTCTCCAAAATAGAATGTATTAATTTGTCATAAGTTGTAGGGGCGAAGCATTTGAGCGATAATTTAACAGAAAAATCAGACATCTAGATATCCCAAATGTATTAATTTGTCATAAGTTGTAGGGGCGAAGCATTTGAGCGATAATTTAACAGAAAAATCAGACATCTAGATATCCCAAATGTATTAATTTGTCATAAGTTGTAGGGGCGAAGCATTTGAGCGATAATTTAACGGAAAAATCAGACATCTAGATATCCCAAATGCTTCGCCCTGCCCCCATAAATAGGTTCCATAATTTCTTTTCTGGAGATGTCTAATGTCTGTATTCCTTCCCTGTTCCCTCTCCCAAATATAAAATTTATTTTGCACGACTACTTATTACAAATTCTTTTTTGACAATGTTTCAATCTTCTGGGCAAAATATATCTCTTGATGTTTAAGTTGTCTGGCTATTTCTAACCCTTTTTCAAACGCTGCTAATGCTTTTCCCTCTTCTTTCTTTTCTAAATACATTTCTCCCATTTGATCATAAGCTTGCATCAAACCATAAAAATTAGTCGCTAATGTTTCCGTTTCCAACAAAATTCTACTAGCTTGCAAAGCTTCATTAATTTGATTTTGGGAACGATACAACCTAATTAACTTTTGCAAAGCTTCACTAGCAGTCACATACTGTTCTAATTTCCAAGCAGTAACATAAGCTTCTTGATAATTATTAAAAGCTTCTTGCAGAAAATTGGGATTTTCTCTGACCAAAAATTGATAATTTTCTGCTATTTTGATTTTTAAAGCCGGAACTTGAGTAAGATTGTTATTTCTATTATAAATTGCCGCTAACTTATTCAAAACATTGATCGCTTGTCGAGGTTGTTTACCCAGTTCATAAATATAAGCTAGTTGTTGCAAATATGCTAATTCATTGTTTCTATCACCTCTATTAATAGCCAAATTGAGCAATTCTTCGTAAGTTTTAGCAGCTTGAGAATAATCAAACCAACTTAAATGTAATTCCCCCAGAGTATTTAAAGTTGCTAATTCAGTATTAACATCTTTTTGTTGTCTCACCAATGTTAAAATCTGCTCGTAAGCACCTACAGCTAATTTGGGAATACGCACATTTTGGTAAGCTTCACCAAGCGATCGCCATAATTGTAAATCTGTACTTTTCTCCTTTAACATCTGTTTTTCAATCTCTTGCAACCGCTTAGTAATATACATTACCTGTTCACGCTCATTTTCCTGCCACGCGATCGCCCCCACCCTTGATAAAGCTTGCACCTGGACTAAAGAACCTAAAAAGCGCCGCAGTCGTAATTCTCTATTCCAAATATCAAAAGCAGCGGTTTTATCTCCCCTTTGAAAAGTCGTTATCGCTTCTTGGTTTAACTCATCCAGTGCAGTTTTCAACTGTTGCAGTTCGTCAGTAGTTAACGGTTGTTTTTTCCATGAACTCCTTACCAGAGGATCAGGTGTAGTCATTTCCAAAGGACTCGGAGGAAACCACCTCATTTGTTCTGGTTTTTTATTTTGTGCCAGTGTGACAAAACTGCACAGATGCCAGACAATAATAGTAGTAACTATAAAACTCAAGCGTCTTACCATAAACAACTCACTTTTTTCTTGTCCTGTTGAAAATAGTCTAGAAAATTTACCCGTCATATCTTGTACCAGCATCTTCTTGCTAATATCCCAGTTAACATCCTAGACTTTAACCCTGATTATGGACTAAGATGATCATTACTCACCTGACATGATTGAGAATCATAACAGATGTGAGATTACCAGCTTATTTGACGCACACCTATTTATTATGTTTCTCAATCATTCAATTTTAGATTTTAGATTTTAGATTTTAGATTTTAGATTTTAGATTTTAGATTTTAGATTTTAGATTGAATCACAACATAAATCCCTATTCCCTATTTCCTATGAGTAAAATAATTCCTGCCATCCGAGTTAAAAATTTTAGCTTTTATTACGGAATTCAAAAAATCATTGAAGATGTCTCAATGGATATTCCCCAAAATAAAATTACCGCGATTGTGGGACCTAGCGGTTGTGGGAAGTCCACATTTTTGAAATCTCTCAATCGCATGATTGAACTAGAAGGAGAAATACAAGTTGAAGGGAACATTGAATTTTTTAGTCAAAATATTTATGGTCGTCGTGTCAACTTAAATCGCCTACGTCGTCAAATTACTTTAATTTATGGTAAACCAAATCTTTTTCCCATGAGCATTTATGATAATGTAACCTATGGAGTAAAATTAATCGGATGGCATCCCAAAGCAGAATTAGATGAAATTGTCGAGTTAGCACTAAAAGCTGCCGAACTCTGGGAAGAACTCAAAAATAAACTTCATAAATCGGCTTTAGAATTATCCTTTGGACAACAACAAAGGTTGTGTATTGCCCGTGCTTTAGCAGTTAAACCGCAAGTCCTCCTTATGGATGAACTTTGTGCAGGACTTGATCCCATTTCTACCATGAAAATTGAGGAACTTATCGAATGTTTGCGTTCTGAATTAACAATTGTATTTGTCTCTCACAACATCCAACAAGTTTCTCGTTTATCAGATTTCACAGCTTTATTTTACTACAATAAAAATCATATTGGGCAGTTGCTAGAATTTGCCCCTACCAAGAAACTTATCACCCATAACTTTGATTATCGCCTGCGAGACCATGTTTTTGCACGTTTCCACTAAACCTGGTTTCTATCATATAGTGATCCGATTTGATTCATGAATTTTTCGTAGAGGCAGGGAACGCTTAATTGATAATTCATAATTGATAATTCATAATTGATAATTCATAATTAAATTTATACTTTACTCAGGGACTTAAACATTACCTGTAGGATACACGACAGGGGAATAAAACCCTTTTTAATTATTAATTAGGGTTTGCTGAATAAACCTAAAACCTTGATATATCAAAGGTTAGAGGCTGATAAACACAGAAATTAGTCCAAGGGTTTTGAAGGGTATACCGGAAAAAGTGTGCATTTTTTGGGATTTCAAGAGATGGCAAAGAAATTTTCAAATCTCCTCCTGACTCCTGACTCCTGACTCCTGACTCCTATGCCCTCACGGAAA
>NZ_JACJUZ010000151.1:0-3112 GCF_014299995.1 Sphaerospermopsis sp. LEGE 00249
CAGCGTTTCACCTCTGAGTTCGGGAAGGGATCAGTGTGGTTCCACCGCGCCATAGACACCAGGAAAACCCGTTGGGAATTGATAATTGACAATTGATAATTGAAAATTAAAGAATTATCAAAAATCGTTCAAAACCCTGAAGACTGCAAGTAACGCGAATATTAGCAATGTGAGAGGTCAAGCCCTCGGTCTATTAGTACCCCTCTGCTACATACATTACTGTACTTCCACATAGAGCCTATAAACGGGTGTTCTGCCCGTGACCTTACCCACTTGTTGTGGTGAGAACACTCATCTTGAGGTGGGCTTCCCACTTAGATGCTTTCAGCGGTTATCCGCTCCGAACTTGGCTACCCAGCGTCTACCGTTGGTACGATAACTGGTACACCAGCGGTTCGTTCCTCCCGGTCCTCTCGTACTAAGGAGGACTCCTCTCAATGTTCTTACGCCTGCACCGGATATGGACCGAACTGTCTCACGACGTTCTGAACCCAGCTCACGTACCGCTTTAATGGGCGAACAGCCCAACCCTTGGGACGTACTTCCGCCCCAGGTTGCGATGAGCCGACATCGAGGTGCCAAACCTCCCCGTCGATGTGGACTCTTGGGGGAGATCAGCCTGTTATCCCTAGAGTAACTTTTATCCGTTGAGCGACGGCCATTCCATGCTGCGCCGTCGGATCACTAAGGCCTACTTTCGTACCTGCTCGACTTGTCGGTCTTGCAGTCAAGCTCTCTTAATGCCTTTACACTCGTCGCACGGTTTCCAAGCGTGCTGAGAGAACCTTTGCGCGCCTCCGTTACCTTTTAGGAGGCGACCGCCCCAGTCAAACTGCCCACCTGAAACTGTCCTCTCTCCGGCTCACGGAGATGAGTTAGAATTCTAGCTTCGCCAGAGTGGTATCTCACCGTTAGCTCCCTTCTCCCCACAAGGAGAAGTTCATCGCTTCCCACCTATCCTGCGCAAGCGAAGCCCGAACACAATTCCAGGCTACAGTAAAGCTTCATAGGGTCTTTCTGTCCAGGTGCAGGCAGTCCGTATCTTCACAGACATTCCTATTTCGCCGAGTCTCTCTCTGAGACACCATCCAGATCGTTACGCCTTTCGTGCGGGTCGGAACTTACCCGACAAGGAATTTCGCTACCTTAGGACCGTTATAGTTACGGCCGCCGTTCACCGGGGCTTCGGTCGTCAGCTTCATGTTACCACTGACCAACTTCCTTAACCTTCCGGCACTGGGCAGGCGTCAGCCCCCATACGTCCTCTTTCGAGTTTGCGGAGACCTGTGTTTTTGGTAAACAGTCGCCTGGATCTCTTCACTGCGACCCACTCTCGTGGGCACCCCTTCTTCCGAAGTTACGGGGCCATTTTGCCGAGTTCCTTAGAGAGAGTTATCTCGCGCCCCTTGGTATTCTCAACCTCCCTACCTGTGTCGGTTTCGGGTACGGGTAACATATGTTCATCACATTACTAGCTTTTCTTGGCACTATCATTCACCATGCAACGGTCGTAACCGTCTCCCAAACCAATCAGGGTATGGCTATCTTTCATGCGTCCCTAGCAATGCTCCCATACGTTAGTCAGGGATTGTTGACCCTGTGTCCATCGACTACGCCTTTCGACCTCGCCTTAGGTCCCGACTAACCCAGAGTGGACGAACCTGGCTCTGGAACCCTTAGGGTTTCGGGGCATTGGATTCTCACCAATGTTTGCGCTACTCAAGCCGACATTCTCACTTCCGTTTCGTCCACAGCTGCTTGCCGCTACTGCTTCTACCT
Source organism: Sphaerospermopsis sp. LEGE 00249 (assembly GCF_014299995.1). Classification (NCBI taxonomy): domain Bacteria; kingdom Bacillati; phylum Cyanobacteriota; class Cyanophyceae; order Nostocales; family Aphanizomenonaceae; genus Sphaerospermopsis; species Sphaerospermopsis sp. LEGE 00249. The sequence goes on from NZ_JACJUZ010000151.1 coordinate 1,780, forward strand.
ACGACGGAACGCTCCCCTACCGCAGTTCGACTACGCTCACTGCCCACAGCTTCGGTACATCACTTAGCCCCGTTCATTTTCGGCGCAGGATCGCTTGACTAGTGAGCTATTACGCACTCTTTCAAGGGTGGCTGCTTCTAGGCAAACCTCCTAGTTGTCTATGCAATCCCACCTCCTTTATCACTTAGTGATGATTTGGGGACCTTAGCTGGTGGTCTGGGCTGTTTCCCTCTTGACGATGAAGCTTATCCCCCACCGTCTCACTGGCAATGTGTTCATCGGGTATTCTGAGTTTGTCTCGATTTGGTACCGGTCTCCCAGCCCGCACCGAAACAGTGCTTTACCCCCCGACTTTAATCATTACCGCTGCGCCTCAACACATTTCGGGGAGAACCAGCTAGCTCCTGGTTCGATTGGCATTTCACCCCTAACCACACCTCATCCGCCGATTTTTCAACATCGGTCGGTTCGGACCTCCACTTGGTGTTACCCAAGCTTCATCCTGGACATGGTTAGATCACCAGGGTTCGGGTCTATAAATACTGATTATCGCCCTCTTCAGACTCGGTTTCCCTTTGGCTCCAGCATTCTCGCTTTAACCTACCAGTACCTATAAGTCGCCGGCTCATTCTTCAACAGGCACGCGGTCATCCGTTTAATCGGACTCCCACTGCTTGTAAGCTAATGGTTTCATGTTCTATTTCACTCCCCTTCCGGGGTTCTTTTCACCTTTCCCTCGCGGTACTTGTTCGCTATCGGTCACACAGTAGTATTTAGCCTTACGAGATGGTCCTCGCTGATTCATACGGAATTTCACGTGCTCCGTACTACTCGGGATTCAGCTCCTATCCTTTAACTTTCGACTACAGGACTTTCACCTCCTCTGGTGCAGTATTTAGCTGCTTCGTCTAGTCTCTAGATTCGTTGTTGCTGTCCCACTACCCCAAAAGGTAAACCTCTTGGTTTAGGCTTTTCCCCTTTCGCTCACCACTACTAGGGGAATCTCTAGTTGATTTCTTTTCCTCTGGCTACTAAGATGTTTCAATTCGCCAGGTTGGCTCTTTCCTGTCTATATATTCAACAGGTAGTACATAGGGTTGCCCCATTCGGACATTTCCGGCTCTTAGTCTGCTTCCAACTCCCCGGAACATTTCGTCGGTAACCACGTCCTTCTTCGCCTCTGTGTGCCTAGGTATCCACCATTAGCCCTTATTAGCTTGACCACTTTACATTGGTTTTTTCATTTCAGTTATCTGCTGCTAAAGCACTAGATTACTGAACTGCCTCGCGTTACTATGCAGTTTTCAAGGTTCTGGCTGGTATTTACCCAGCA